>JAYWGJ010000077.1:0-3195 GCA_043778315.1 Saprospiraceae bacterium
TCTTCGCGGGCGATAATCGCCAAAATGCAAAGCTCGAGTACACCGCGCCGCATCTGCGCCTTCGTTGTTTCTGATTTCATTGTTTATTTTTTATTTTTGAAAAATTATAAATTCAACTCGCGATAACTAATCGTTAATCACTGAACACTAATCGTTAATCACTGCTTTGTGATGCAAAGATAAGGGCATAAACATATACTATGCAACACATAGTACCATATAATCGACAAAACGCTAAAAATAAACGACGAACGGTCGAAATAAAATAAAAAAATGGCTCAACCTGCGCGTTTTGCAGGTTGAGCCACGACTAAAAAGCAATATTTTTAATAATAAGAAAAGCAAACTACCATTTTTTCCATGGAATATAATACCCTTTGGCGGCAAACTGCTGCACAGACTCCAATTTAAACTCGTTATAAAAGTCCGTTTCTATTTTTTCGTCATTCAAATACTGTTCTATACGTTCTAACACGCCTTTTTTGTTGTAAAAATAAAGTAAACGGACGTTATTGAATAGTTTTTGCTCGTAACGAAGCGTTTTTTCATTGTTTACCAAATTAGCGCGTAGCGTTATAGTATAACTTTGCGCGTTAAGCGAAAAATGAAAATTCTCCTCCAACGCGCCTTTATCACCAAAAAAATTCTGAAAAGGAATAACCATATACGCCGTATCGGTTAGTTGCAACTCGGTGTATCTTTGACGTTCGTTAGCCGAATTATTATATAAAAAATATTTAGTAGCTGCCAATTTTTCTTGTTCCAATTGCAAAGAATTAGCATAATTTTGATTTTTTTTAGGGTAAAAAAAGCTAATTTGTGCCATTGGTAGCTGCTCCGGTCTATACTCCATACCGCTCGGCGTACCTAAATACAGATGTTTTTCGTAGGGCTGCAATAGTTTAGTAAGGGCGGTATCAACGCCTGCGGTTCTGATGCGCAAATAAGCCACTTTTCGCTCTCCGACAGCTACGTTGCCGAAGTCGAAAACGATACGATTTGCATCAATTTTGCAGTGTATGCCTTCCGCAACCTGCTCCACAAAAGCGTTAATATGCACCACTTGCACATTACCCGTGAGCGTGAGAACGATGTTGCTACGCGCTGTATCATTGCACGAAACGGTTAGTGTTTTAGTAAACTGACCTATTCGGTGGCTGTCATATCTGCCATAAATATAGCCTACGCCCTGCGGCGGTATCGGTTCTTTCGGGTAGCTCGGGACTAAGCAACCACAACTTGACCGCGTGTTGCTAATTATCAACGGCTGATTGCCTGCATTCACAAAGCGAAACGCGGCGGTCATCTCGCTGCCCTGTATGCGTTTTCCGAAGCGGTAAGTTGTAGAGTCAAATACGATTTTTGGCTGCGCTTTCGCACAATATATATGCGCGGTGTAGCAAAAAAGTAAGGTCATAAAGTAACGAATGGTCATAAAATTGATTTATTTTGATAAAATGAAAATTAAATTATTGTGTAAATATAATGCTACCTATTTTAGTTTTTACAACTAATAACACGTTGCTAACAGACTAATAACAAAGTATTATGAATTATGGCAAAATAAAAGTAAGTATAAATTTATTTTGTCAAAATAAAAAAATAATTAAAACTATAAAACTTACCTATTGAGTTGCTTTATCGCAATCAAAATACAATTCCCTTTTTTATGTTATAAAATAATAGTAATTTTGCGATTGTATAAATAGGATTTTCTACACGCACATATATATAATGTTATCCACAATAAAAAGTACAGGCAAAAAAGCCACTCGCGACGGGTTTGGCGCGGGTTTATTAGCGGTTGGCACAGCCAATCCGAACGTTGTTGCGCTTTGCGCCGACCTGCTCGGCTCGCTCAAAATGGACGATTTCGTCCAAGCGTTTCCTGAGCGGTTTGTGCAATGCGGCATCAGCGAAGCCAATATGATAGGCATGGCGGCGGGTTTAGCCCTTTCGGGCAAAATACCTTATACGGGTACGTTCGCCAATTTCTCGACGGGCAGAGTCTATGACCAAATCCGTCAATCGGTGGCGTACTCGGGCAAAAACGTCAAAATTTGTGCCTCGCACGCAGGGCTGACGCTCGGCGAAGACGGCGCAACCCACCAAATCCTCGAGGATATTGGTTTGATGAAAATGCTACCTGGCATGACCGTCATCAACCCCTGCGACTACGCGCAAACCCGCGCCGCAACTATCGCTATCGCCGAACACGACGCGCCTGTATATCTGCGTTTCGGTCGCCCTGCATGGGCGATGTTCACCGACGATATGCCGTTTGTGATTGGCAAAGCCCTACTGCTTGCCGAAGGCAGCGACGTGAGTATTTTCGCGACGGGTCATTTGGTTTGGAAAGCGATAGAGGCGGCACAGCAATTGGCTGCCGAAGGCATCAATTGTGAAGTGATTAATATACACACTATCAAGCCGTTAGATACCGAAGCGGTACTCGATAGCGTCAGCAAAACGCGCTGCGTAGTGACTTGCGAAGAGCATAATCGCTTAGGCGGTTTGGGCGACAGCATCGCGCAAGTTTTGGTACGCAATTTGCCTGTTCCGCAAGAGTACGTCGCGGTCGATGACAGCTTCGGCGAAAGCGGCACACCCGACCAATTGATGACCAAATACGGCTTAGATACAAGCGATGTAGTGGCGGCGGTGAAACGAGTATTACAAAGAAAATCTTAAAACAAGAAACTATAAGCGATAAGCTTTTGACCTTCGCGAGCCGCAAAAATAAAGCTGTAAGCTATAAGCTTTTAACCTTCGCGAGCATAAGTTTATCGCTTACAGCTTCTGGCTTACAGTTTTAAAAAATATATCAAACTTGACAATATCAAAACCTTACGAGATATTTAATCAGTCTTGTTACGGACTTTCGCCTTTGTCCGATAGCAGCGTTGATGCTTTGATTACAGACCCGCCGTATGGGATTTCCTACCAAAATCACGCGTGGGACAAGGCGTTGCCGCAAAGGCAAATATGGGAAGATAGTTTGAGGGTGTTGAAAAGTGGCTCTTTTGGATTGGTGTTTTCGTCGGTGCGACTGATGCACCGATTAATGGTAGATTTGGAAGATAGCGGTTTTATCATCAAAGATGTACTGTTTTGGGCGTACCTAAATGGCATGCCTAAAAGCCGCGATGTAGCCTTAGATATTGATAAGGAATTAGGTGTGGAAAGCAATATAAT
>JAYWGJ010000078.1:0-9026 GCA_043778315.1 Saprospiraceae bacterium
AGCGTAGTATCGCCGAACTCCGCTCAAACGCCGACGTTCAGAACGATGGCGGTGCATTATATACAGCTCGCGCCTGATAGTTTGACCGCGCTAACCGACCCGACAACCGTCGTTTTGTACAGCTCGGCGACGACGACCGCAGGCGGTACAGCAGCGATAGATTTTGACCAATTGAAAGTTTCTGACCAAAATAAAGTGTTTTTGAGCTATCCACTCAAAAACATCAAAAAAGGGACTTACAAATGGATTCGCGTATCAGCGGCTTATCAAAACTACGATATTAAATTCAATATCAGAGGTTTAAATCCTGCTTATGGCATTCCAAATAACGCGCTACTAAACCAAACAGGCTCTATCGCTTCATTTATTGGCATCGAAAGTTTTATCCGTAATTATACGATTGCCACGAAAAGCATTGCTGTGAACGCCAATAAAAAGCAGGGTTACGGCGGAATGGAGACGAACCTTACGGGTCTGCCTGCGGGTACACCAGACAACCTCGTGCATCAGACTTTCACCTGGGACGGCAACGGCGGAACGACTGTCGTAAATCCGTTCGCGACCGCGCTCGGCGTGCCTCCTGGCTCGTGTCTGATTGTGGGCAAACTCAACAAACCGTTGGTGATTACGGGCGACGAAGCCAAAGATATTAGTACGATTTTGTCGTTTAGCTGCAATAATTCGTTCGAGTGGACGAACTACGACGGCAACACTACTTTTGATTTTTACAACGACGGCAGCAAACCGAACGACAAAGTGGTCGATATGGGCTTGCGCGGCTTAAAAGTAATTGTAGAATAAAATGATTTCAGCCGCCATTTTTATCCTCATATATATGTGTGTATGGTTCGCGTTGTCGGTTTGGCGACGAGATATGGGCATAGTGGACGTAGGTTGGGGCTTGGGTTTTGTGGTCTGGACGTGGTTGCGTTTTTTCGGTGAAATACCGATTGGCGCGTGGTCGCTTTCGCATATATTATTATTAATAAGTGTAACTTGTTGGGGATTAAGACTTTCCGCGCACATTGGCTACCGAGATTTCATTAAAGAAAAAGAAGACTGGCGATATGCCGCTTGGCGCAACGAGTGGGGCGACACGGTGCTTTGGCGGTCGTTTTTGCAAGTATTTATGTTGCAAGGCGTTTTTTTGTGGGTTATTGCTTTGCCAATAACGCTCGCACCGCCGCTTCATTTAGGCACAGAACACCTCGAACACCCGTTGCTTTTTTTGCTACGAATGGTCGGATTTATCGTCTTTTTGTTCGGTTTTGTGTATGAAACGGTCGCGGATTGGCAACTTTTGCAATTCACCTTGTCTGTCCGCGTAAAGGGCGAAATACTCAAAACGGGTTTGTGGAAATACTCGCGTCACCCTAATTATTTTGGTGAAATAGTGGTTTGGTGGGGCGTTTTTATTATCGCGATGCCTTACGGCGCAATACCGATTGTCGCGCTCGCGCTACTTTCGCCGCTTACGATTACTTGGTTGCTCAACCGTGTTTCGGGCGTACCGATGCTCGAGCGACGTTGGACAGAAAATGCTGAATATCAAACATATATACATACAACAAATCCGCTTATTCCCAAATTATAAGATTGCTTATAATACTTTTTAATCATCAAAAAAATAATTCGTGCCTCGTAGAATTCTCTCTTTTATTTTATTAACTGCGGTGCTGTTCATCGTACCCGCTATGTCGTGGCTGTACCTTCAAAACGGCAAAAACTACCGCAAAAGCAAGCTCAAAGACTTGCACGACTTCGGCGCGTTCGCGCTCAGTGTGCCGCTCACCGACGGCAACGGCAACCCGTTCACCGCCGACTCGCTCAAAAAAGGCTTTTTTATTGTTACGATAATGAAAGATGCAGCCGACCAAAATACCGCAAAACAACTGCAACGCCTGCAAACCGCCTTCGAACCCGACCGCACCGACGTGCATTTACTCAGTATTTTGCCCGCCGACGCGAAAATCAAGGATTTTGAAGCTGAAAATAAGATAAAACCGCGTATGTGGCACGTTGTGAGCGCAGCAGAACCCGAAAAAGTAGCCGCCGACCTCAAATTAAACCTCAATGCGAAGATAGATAGCTCTTATTTTGTACTTTTAGACACTGCGCGACACATTCGCCGCTATTATAACGTGCAAAATACCGCGCAAGTAAACGCTATGGCAGAAATTATAGCGATGATAATGAAACCTAAACCAACTCCAAAAATCAAATACAAAAAACCAGAAGACAGATAAATTTATATTACAAATATTATAAAACCTAGAATGGAAACCGTAAAAAAACTAGACCGTTGGGCGATAGCCGTATCCGCCGTAGTCCTTATCGCCGTGGTTGCTTTGCGCTACGCACCCGCGCCCGATGCCGCAAATTTGCCTGCATTTGTGCCGTATTTACCCAAGTTACACGCTATTTTGAATAGTTTGACTGCCATTACGCTCTGTATTTCTTTGTATTTTATAAAAAACAAAAATATACAAGCGCACCGCTACGCTAATTATACAGCGATGACTTTATCCGCTACTTTTTTGGTGTCGTATGTGGTGTATCACCTTTGTACTGAGGCGGTTAAGTTCGGCGATGCCGACCACAATAATATCGTAGATGCTGCCGAACAAGCGGCTGTCGGGAGTATGCGTTTGGTATATTTTGTTTTATTGATAACGCATGTTATTTTGGCAGCCGTTATTTTGCCGTTTATTTTATTCACATTTATACGCGGCTACACGATGCAAATAGAGGCGCACAGGCGCATTGCGCGCTACACTTTTCCGTTGTGGCTCTATGTAGCTATCACGGGTCCGTTGTGCTATTTCATGCTCGCTCCGTATTATTAATTGTATATTTTACCATTTTTCTGCCACTATAATATTGTTTATACCAATATTATAGTGGTTTTTTTCGTTTTAAGTGTATGTTTTAAATTAGTCGTGATTATCGGGAACGAAGAAAAATAGTTAAAACGTAGCCTGCTACCCTCCAAATGGAGGGGCTGGGGGAGGCTTGCGTAGGTTTAAACTATTTTTTGAGTGTAGATAAATAATCACGATTAATTTATTTCAGCTAAATATGAATATTATAGACTAACTTTGTAATGGTATATAATAAATATGTAATAGTCAAAATAAAAATTAACGAAAACCACCAATTATGAAAACCAAATTTCTTTTATTTATCGCAGCCGTTGGGTTACACCAAACCAAAATTGCTGCACAAACCAAGTTCACCTACGCGCCCGAAATCGGCTTGGCGACCACAGGTTTTGCCAATTGTAGCAATACGACGAGCGGCGGCATCGCCGAAGTGAACACACTGAAACGGTATCAGCCGCTCAATAGCTCCTTGATTGGGCTGCACGCGGGCGTAGTTTGGCAAGACAATTACCGCTTTTTGGCTGGCGTACAGTATCAACAGGTCGGCGACACCCGCGAAACCTATCAGGACGGCTACCGACCTATCTACGACGCGCAAGGCAATTTGGGCGCGTTTTATCATGCGCGCTACGAAGGGCAGGCGGAGCAAACGCTCCATAAAATCGCCGTTCCCGTTAGCGCAAGCTATATTTTTAGTGGTCACAGTGTGCAACCTTTTGTACAGCTTTGCTACCGCTTAAATTATTTTGTAGCAGGTAAATATACGTTAAAAGAAGTGTATTCTGACGATTTGGGAGCGAATATAAGTAACGAAACTACTTACAACCCGTTTACCGCGCCGCTCGAGCGCAAGCCCTCGCAGTGGCAACATCAAGTAGGCGGCTCGGTCGGCGTGCTGTTATTTAAGGATTTGGAATTGGCGTTGGCGTATCATTACGACATTTTGGGCGGCAGCGCATACCAGCTAAAAAACACCGATAATCCTGCGGCTGCCGACGGCGTTGATGAGTACGTTCCGCCACAAGACTTTCTGTTTACCGTCCGTTATTATTTCACGGGTATTCCTTTTGTGAAAACAAAAAAAGCGAACTGCCCAACTTCGTTCTAAATTTAAACATATTAATTTTTAAAATATATTCTCTATTTGTGACACTCAAATTTAGATTTGCTGCGCTATTGAGCCTACTGTTTTTTGTTGCGGCGAACGCACAAAACAGTGAGCAGAATAGTGTGCAAGATACTACGCAGAATCACCGCTACGAAGTGAGCGCGCTGCTTGTTCCGCAATACACGAGCTACCTCAACGCGACCGACGCGGCTGATGCGCGCACCGACTACACAACGAGTTTTGGTGTCGCTTATGAGCTGCGCGTCGGGTTGGTGCTGCGCTGCAATTTTGCGCTGCAAACAGGTTTATGCTGGTCGCAACAGGGGCAAAACTACACCGCAAAACCAAGCGCGAACAGCGTTTACACTTATCAGCGCAGCCTCGAGTACCTCAAATTACCGCTTGCGGCGCAATACCGATTTTGCGCCTCAAAAAATATGCGGTTCACGGCAGAAGCAGGTTTGCAAGTCGCGAAGCTGTTGCGTGCCGATTTTCAGCGCGACGCGCAGCCATATTTATACGACGGTGCAAACGGAAATTACAACGAAACAGAAAAGTATAAACCATTTGATGTAGCTGCTATCGGTGCGCTTGGTGCGCAATTTAATTCCAATAATCGTTTGTTTATCAATGTGCTGCTTCGCGCCGATATTTCGTTGCAAGACATTGATAATAAGCAAATTATGTATAATTATGATATAGGACGCCAAGCGATACAAAGTGAAAATCGCACGGCTTCGCGCAACCTAAGTTGCGGGCTGGGCTTGGGCGTAGGATATAGATTTTAATTATAAAAAATGCTAATAGATTAGGGCAGGACTATATTAGGTTGTGGTTTAAAATATATGGTAGGCTTCGTTTGTCTGTAAACATGATTACTTTTATACCGTGTTAGCGGCGGCATTCTACCTCGGTAGTTATTTCGCAAATAAGCCAATGGTAAGCCTTCCTTTTCATTTTTCATGCCATAATTCACACCAAAACCAAATTTTCAACACGTTAGCTCCGATGTATCTCGATATAAATTTGGTAAATTTTTAGTATTGGCCAAATCTGAATGCACCAAAACAGCCCCCCAAAAAAAGTGACGCACCTCTTTCGAGGCGCGCCACTTTCCTTTTTTAAACAAACTTTCTTATGACAATAAAAACTAATTACCGTACTAAAACTTACTTTACCTACTTCACCTCTTCAAACTCCGCGTCGGTGTATTGCTCGTTGCCTTCGGCGTTTGCATTTCCGTCGTTCGGCGTTTGCCCGTCGCCGCCTGCGGCAGCGTACATATCCGCCGAAGCCGCTTGCCACACCTTATTGAGGTGTTCGGTTGCTGCGTCGATAGCTGCCAAATCGTCCGTTTTTGTCGCTTCGCGCAATTCGGCGCAAGCTGCTTCTATCGTTGCTTTTTGCTCGGCTGGGACTTTGTCGCCAAACTCAGCTAATTGCTTTTCGGTTTGGAACACGAGGTTGTCGGCGAGGTTTACTTTTTCCGCTTTTTCGCGTGTTTTCGCGTCCGCATCGCGGTTGCTTTCTGCCTCCGCTTTCATGCGCGCAATTTCGTCTTTGCTCAATCCTGTGCTTGCTTCTATGCGGATATTTTGTTTTTTGCCCGTGCCTTTATCCAAAGCCGACACGTTGAGGATACCGTTTGCGTCCATATCAAACGACACTTCTACTTGCGGTACGCCGCGTCCTGCTGGCGGAATGCCGTCGAGGATAAAGCGACCTACGGTGCGATTGTCACGCGCCATTGGGCGTTCGCCTTGTAGGATATGGATTTCTACCGACGGCTGATTGTCGGTTGCGGTGCTATATACTTTTGATTTTTTGGTCGGAATAGTCGAGTTGGACTCAATCACTACGTCGTACATACCGCCCATCACCTCGATGCCCATCGACAACGGCGTTACGTCCAATAATAATACGTCTTTGATTTCGCCTGTGAGTACGCCGCCCTGAATAGCCGCGCCTATCGCCACTACTTCGTCGGGGTTTACGCCTTTATTTGGTTTTTTACCAAAAAACTGCTCTACGGCTTGCTGAATACGCGGAATACGGGTAGAACCGCCCACCAAAATCACTTCGTCGATGTCGTTAGTGGTGTAACCCGCGTCTTTAAGTGCCAAACGGCAAGGCTCTAAGGTGCGTTTTACCAAGTTTTCTGCCATTTGCTCAAACTTGCTGCGCGACAATTTGGTCACTAAGTGCTTCGGCACGCCATCAACTGCGGTGATATACGGCAAATTGATGTCTGCGTCGGCAGATGCCGAAAGCTCTACTTTTGCTTTTTCTGCCGCTTCTTTGAGGCGTTGCAATGCCATCGGGTCTTTGCGTAGGTCGATGCGCTCGGCGGTCAAAAACTCTTGCGCGAGCCAATCGATGATGACTTGGTCAAAGTCGTCACCGCCCAAATGTGTATCTCCGTTCGTCGATTTCACCTCAAAAATACCGTCGCCGAGTTCCAATACCGAGATATCGAAAGTACCGCCGCCCAAGTCATATACTGCTATTTTCATGTCGCGGTCGCGTTTGTCTAAGCCGTAAGCTAATGCGGCAGCCGTCGGCTCGTTGATAATCCGTTTGACGGTCAAACCCGCTATTTCGCCTGCTTCTTTGGTTGCCTGACGCTGTGAGTCGTTGAAGTAAGCTGGCACGGTAATTACCGCTTCGGTCACTTCCATACCCAAATAATCCTCTGCCGTTTTTTTCATTTTTTGCAATACCATTGCTGATATTTCCTGCGCGCTGTACATACGTCCGTCGATGTCGACGCGACAAGTATCGTTGTCGCCGCGCACCACTTTGTACGCCATTTTGCCGATGTCGCTGGTCGCTTCGCTGAAACGGTGTCCCATAAACCGCTTGATAGACTGGACGGTGCGGGTCGGATTAGTGATAGCCTGACGCTTGGCAGGGTCGCCTATTTTGCGGTCGCCGCCGTCCAAAAACGCCACGATAGAGGGCGTGGTGCGTTTGCCTTCGTCGTTCGTGATAACTACGGGTTCGTTGCCCTCCATCACCGAAACGCACGAGTTGGTAGTACCTAAGTCAATGCCAATAATTTTTGCCATGATTTGATTTGTTTTTTATTATTGAATTTTTTTTAGTTGATATAATTGTATAGTTGCGTCAAGCAAATGATTCTTTTTGTATTGCTTAACACAAGCATTATACACTAAAAATATGCCAATTCTTTTTATAAATAAAAAATGGACAAAATGTAAGTTATCACTATAAAAATGATTTTTAGGGACTGACAAAATGTCGTACTTCGGTAATATTGTCGGTTTTATTGGAGTACTGATGTTACGCACCAAGAAGTATAAGAGCGGTTAGCCGCATAGCGGCGATATATTGGTAGAAACATAAATGAGCGTACCGTTAAGTTGCAGCGCAACGACATATTAAACCTATCAAATAAAAGATGATGCAAAAAAGATGTCGCAGCTACGCAGCTTTAAAACACACCAACCCTAATATTGCTACCGATATGTCGCCGCGATGCGGCTATCCGATATATCAAACCGCTTTTACTCGTGCGTAACGTGAGTCAAGTATTATTATTATTATTATTATAAAAACAAAAAAGCACTGCTTTGTACGGATACAAAACAGTGCTTTTTTTGTTGCGACAAGCAGAAGATTGCCTCCAAGCATAATTCATTAAAACATTTTCATACATGCTATTTATAGTCGTCATTTAATTCTTTTATATGAATTACATTTGTAAAATTAAAATTTTTGATGATTTATGAAATCGATACTACAAATTTTTGGTGAGAATGTCCGTCGCGAACGTCAGAAACGGAAAATATCGCAAGAGGAATTGGCTAATATTTGCGACTTGCACCGCACCTATATTGGTATAATAGAACGCGCAGAAAAAAATATTACCTTACTAAACGCCACCAAAATAGCCGAAGGGTTGGGCGTAACCTTAATTTATTTATTAACCGATACCACACATGAATGACCAAGAATGGATTGCTGCGGTGCGCGAGTACTGTATAAAATACAATATTCCACACGAGTATTTAGCTCAAATTATCAACGACCCAAAGGTAGTACCGATGATTCGCGGCAAAGCATTTGAGTTTTCGGCGATGTTATATTTAGAATCTGTATTGCCTGCGGCGGATTGGATAGTAGATAAACCTGTAATGAATGCACAATTTGGCTTTCACGATATGGACGTTCGGGTGGTGCATAAAGCTACGAATACGACCGTCGGCGTGGAGTGCAAATTAGCGGCAAAGGGCAGTTTTCAAGTTTTGAAAAGCGGCGATGCACAAATAAAAGTAAAGTGTATGCCGCTCGCGAACGCTCGGCGAAAGTAAGGCAAAGGAGTTGGCTGCTAAAATTGGTTTACCTGCTTCGATAGTTCAGATACACAACGACCAATACATTCCTACCGATTTTCAAGTTGTATTAACCAGTATCGCTAACGCATTTTATACAACGGATAACGAAACGGATTTATTTGAGTGGACACCAACCAAAAACGGTACGGATTTTTTAGCGAAACTCTCGGGTATGACCGAAATCAACGCGCTTCAATCTTTCGCCTATAATAAAATGTATTTGGCTACCTCCGACGAGTTGGCAATAAAGTTAGGTAGTGAACATAGGTGTACGCGCCGCGCATGCCCAACGCCCGATAGTTGTGGTTTTATACCCAATTATCCAGTTATATCTTTTCCTAAGGATAGTATAATACCCTCGCGAACGTGGCATGACGCGCAAAATGCAGTCGCTTTTTTTAGCCAATTTATACCCAATTAGAAAATTTCTAATTGCCCGACAGATGTATAATTCAGAATAAAAATCTCTTTTCCCTTATTTCTACTTCCTTTTACATTCAAATTATCTATTTTACCCTTTTTCGTTTGGTCGTCAGTTCTGCTGATGGTGTAATTCCATTCGCGTTCAAAAATAGATGTAGCCCAACTGTACATATCCCATACTTCTTGTGAGTTGTCGTAAGTCATCAAAAAATTGAATTTATGGGCGTTACGCGCAATAGCATCGCTAAGTCTAAA
>JAYWGJ010000079.1:0-3192 GCA_043778315.1 Saprospiraceae bacterium
TTGCCTTTCATATCGTCGGTCGGCTCGTCAAATTCGCCATCAAAAGAAATCATACCGCCGTCGCCGAAAGGGAACATCGGGAAGTCTTCAAAATCCGCATCGAGCGGGTTGTTGTCGTCGTTTTCGTCAAACATATTTTTATATTTTAGCCAATGAAATCAAGGCAATATTTTTCGTTAAAATGAGTGTAAATGTACAATAAATATATAATATCTATTATTGCAAATTGGTTGCCAATATTCAAAAACGGACTTTTTTACTTATTACAGTATAATAATGTAGTCAGATTGGCAGTTATGGTAGTATTGTGACAAAAAAAATCCTATTTTTAGTCTTGTGACACTAAAAATAGGATTTTTGTATTGAGAAAAATTCATGGCATTAAGCGCAACGGTGTGCGGGTTTCAACCCGCACTTATCTTATTTTGTGCGGATTAAAATCCGCACACCGTATTTTATTTTATCCGTTTGCTTTCCGATTCGTTGCCCGTTTTGTGTTCACGCGCCGTAAACCCTTGATTACCAAAGCGGTAGTTGAAAGTAAGGCGTACTTGTTGGCTCTCCCAACCGCCGCTCGCCACAAAATAAACGCCACCGTAGTTGCTCACGCCGCGCCATTGTTGCGTGTGTAGCACGTCGCTGACGCTGAGTTTGAGTGTACCGTTGTCTTTCAAAATTTTCTTTTGCACGCCCAAATCCATACCGCCAAAGGCGCGGGTGCGAAACGAGCCGCCCCAAACCGACGGCGAAGCGTAGAAACCCGACAGTTCAGCCGACCAACCCTTAGGCAGCGTGAACGTGTTTTGCATATATGCGTTAAAGCTATTAAACTGTAAATCAATGATTTTACCGTCAAAATTGGCTTGGTAAGATTGGTGGTTGGCACCAAAATTGATAAATCCGTTGTACCATTTTGCCAACGGCAACGGCGCACTGATATTGAAACTATAATTGTCCACCGTCGCCAAATTTTTATTGATAATAAACGTCCGACCACCCGAAGCGGTATCTGTAATTTCGGTGAAAAAATCGGTCGTCCGCGAATAACCCACCGACGTATTGATAAATTGCATGAATGTATGCGACAATTCTACGCTATTTGTGTATTGCGGACGCAAAAACGGGTTGCCTTTGCTGTACGAAAGTTCGTTGAGTTTGCTCTCGAACGGGTTGAGGTTTTGGTACGACGGGCGGTCTATTCTACGGCTGTACGTCAGCCCAAATGTGTTTATAGAATCCAAATTAAATGTGACGGCTGCCGACGGAAAAAAGTCTAAATAACTCCGCTTCACAATGTCGTTATCCGTTGGGCGAGTGCTAGTTAGCTCACCGCGTGAGTCCGTTTCCTCGGCGCGAACGCCTGCTTGCACCGACCATTTTTTGTTCAGTGTTTTGTTGTAATTTACATAAGCCGCCGTCACCGCTTCAGCGTAAGTGAATGCGTTGCTGCGGTCGTAATCTTGTATGCGCGACTCGTTTGCGCCGTTAAAATAATTGAAAATATTATTGGTCGTCACCATAGCGCGTTTCGCGCCTACGCCTAATTTTCCTTTGTACAAACCCGTTTCGTAGTCTGCTTTGAGCGTCGCTATTTTGATGCTATTATTGTAATCAATCGCAAAACTATTATTGCTCAAAATCTGCGTTTCTGCTGCATTTTTATAGAAATTTGGCTGATTACTACTCGAAATACCCGAAAAAGTACCATAATCCGCATCTATCGCGAGTTCGTGACCGCCCGTGTCGGCGTAGCGATAATTCAAGTTATAATTGCCGTGAACACGAGCGTTCGGCTGATAATTATCCGATATTAATACGCGGTTAGTCGCGCCGCTTATCGCGCCGATTACGGTGCGCCCTTCGCTTGCCGCCTTATCGTCTTCGGTGTTGCCGCTCACTACCGCGCCAATCGTGTTGCGTTTATCGATGGTATAATCCGCGCCGAGCTTCCAGCCGTGGTCTATATCATAGCTTTTTTCTACGGTTCTTTGGTCGTAGGCGGTGGTGCTTTGCTCTCTATAAAAATTCATATAACTCACGTCGCGCCCTTCGTGATACGAATAATTGCTAAATACATTCCATTTCGGGCTGCGATAATTTAAACCTACCGCACCCGAATATTTGGGCGTGATGCCCATAGCCAAAGTTTGTTCGGTAGTACCGTTAAAACCTACTTTTTTATTCTTTTTCAAGCGAATATTTATCACGCCGCCTGTACCTGCCGCGTCATACTTCGCCGACGGGTTCGATATGAGTTCTATCGCGCCCATATCCGTAGAGCGCGTGTTTTTGAGGAGCGCGGCGAGGTCGCGCGCATCTAACTGCGACGGCTTGCCATCTATATAAATCCGAACGCCTTGTTTGCCTTTTAGGCTAATATTATCATCTTTATCAATCACTACGCCAGGTGCTTTGCGTAATAACTCGAGCGCGTTCGAACCCGTAGCATTGATACTGCCCTCGATATTCATCACCGTTTTGTCTGATTTTACTTCTATTGCAGGTCGCCGAGCGGTCATTGTGACCGCTTTTAGTTCGTTCGTGAGCGGCTGCAACGTTATTTTATCCACCGTTTTGTCGCCGCCGTCGTAAGCAAAAACGATAGACGTATAAGCCGCAAAACCGCTCGAACTAACGCTGATACGGTAGTTGCCTGCTGCTGCGCGCTCCATTTCGTAGTTGCCGTCGAGGTCTGTCACCGCACCTTTTACCATTGTACTATCCGTTGCGTTAAGCAACAAAATAGTCGCTATTTCTACGGGTTTGCCTTGTGTGTCGCGTATGCTGCCGCTTATTTTTTGGGCGTTAGCCGCAATAAAAGTGCAGCACAAAGCAACGATTAAACTAAATTTTTTCATTTGAATTATTTCTTTATTGTTTTTATAATTAATGTATTTATACCACAAAGGTAGTCTTATTGCGGTAAGCAAAACGCGCCAAATAGCGATTTGAACCGTCCCGAATAATGATTTGAAACTAAGTGATTATGTAGTTTTTATATTACAACACAAAATAGGTATAATGTATTGCATAGTACTTTATAATAGACAGAATTGTGTTTTTATTAGACGAAAGTCATAATATCATCACACAAAAAAATACCAAAAACCCGACCGAGCTTTTGGTATTTTTTATTGTAACAACGAAATAAAATCAATATTCCTTAACGCAACGGAACGCGCACCAAATACT
>JAYWGJ010000080.1:0-3177 GCA_043778315.1 Saprospiraceae bacterium
CCCGGAAACTGCATTTGGTACTGCGCTACTTTTTCGTTGAGTTCTTTGGCTATACTGCGTACTACGGCTTCTTGCCCTACCTTTATGGTAAGCGGGTACACCCTTCCTGCGAGTTGTACGGTGATAGAAACTAAGGAGTCTAATTCGGCAATCATCGGCGAATAGAGGTATAGTATAGCTAAAAAACTCAAAATATTTTATAATAAATATAGTAAAACCTACTTATTTTATTATAAAAAAATTACTTCTTACGATTATAAAACCAATCATCGATATTGCTATCTAACTGACGCAAATGCTGTTTCAACTGCTGAAACTGCGCGTCTGATATGGTTTGTCGTGCTTGCTCTGCTTTGCGCGCTGCTTCTAAGGCATCGCTTAACTCTTGTTCGCGCTCCGTTATCTGTCGGCGAAACTGTGTAAACTCTTGCGAAATCGTCGCATTTTCCTCCAATAAAAACGTATTGTGACGGCGCAAAAGCTCGTTTTGCTCCACCAAAATCTGTATTTTTTGAGCCAAACTATCTATGCTTTCTGCTATTGGCATCGATGTTTTTATAAGATAAAAAATGCTGTTTTCGTATTATAATAAAGATACATTGCTGTATATATTATTGCAAAGATACAATTTTTTTTATATTACAATAATTATACAATAAAAATGATACGAATAGTATTTTTATTACATTATAATAAAGACAAAAAAATAGCAATTTTAAGTCTAAAAACGTGTTTTAGAGCCTAAAATTGCCGTTTTTTCTATTTTATTGCTAATAAATAAAATAAAAAAATAATTTTAAATAATTTTTTGTTTTCTTATTTACAATGGTAACGCAGGCAGTATTTTGCCACTCACGTCACCAAAACCGATACGCACGCCGTCTTTTTCGGCGAAGCCGCGCATGACGACCGTGTCGCCGTCGTTAATGAATTTGCGCTCCGTGCCGTCGGGCATCGTTATCGGCTTGCTGCCGCGCCAAGTGATTTCGAGCATCGAGCCGTAGCTCTCGGGCGTATCGCCGCTTATCGTCCCCGACGCGCATACGTCGCCGATGCGCATCGGACAGCCGCCTACGGTATGATGCGCAAGTTGCTGCACCATATTCCAATACATATTTTTAAAATTAGAATTGGAGACTATTTTTTCGTCGCCCGCAGGCGTTTGTATCGCTACTTCTAAGGCAATATCGAAGTGTTTTTTGCCTTCATATTCCAAATATGGTAATATTTGCGGGTCGGTTTGCGCTGGACCCGCCACTCGAAACTCGTTCAGCGCATCGAGCGTAACCACCCACGCCGACATACTCGATGCGAAGTTTTTACCCAAAAATGGACCCAACGGAACGTACTCCCACGCCTGTATGTCGCGAGCCGACCAATCATTAAACAACGTCAAACCGAAGATATAATCTTCCGCATCTGCCGTGCTGACGCGCTCGCCCATCGCGTTTTCTGCGCCGACAATAAACGCTACTTCGAGTTCGAAATCTAAGAGTTGCGACGCACCAAAAACAGGCACTTCCGCGCCTTGCGGCAAACGCTGACCGAGCGGACGCACCACGTCTGTACACGAAACCACTATCGAAGACGCACGCCCATGATAGCCCACAGGAATATGTAACCAATTGGGCAACAAGGCATTAGCGGGGTCGCGGAACATCATACCTACGTTGGTGGCGTGTTGTCGGCTGCTGTAAAAATCGGTGTAATCGCCAATCATCACGGGCAGGTGCATAATCACCTCGTCGGCATCATACAGCAATATATCCAACTCGTTTTCCTTTTTTTCTAAATCGCTGCCCGCCGCAAAAATCGTCTGTATTTGCTTGCGCACAAAACGGGTGAAGGCTTTGCCTTCGGCGATAAAATCGTTCAAGCATTCTGATTGAAATACGAACGGATAAATGTCGCCGAAATTTTCGTAATCATCAAAATAACCCAAATCGAGCAATTCTTGCAGGTCGATAACGGTGTTGCCGATGATAGTTCCTGCGCGGAGTTCGTCTGGTGCGCTCTCGGGCGAAAAAATACCGAAAGGGATATTTTCTAACGGAAAATCGGAGTTTGGTGCTACGGGTAGCCAAGATTTTAACATACTAGTATATGGTGTGGTTGAAAATGTTTTTTGTTGTAATAAAAATAAAAAATCGCTTAACGCAATTTCACTTTTGCGGCTTGCAGCACCCGCAACGAGTCGCTCGACTCATGCACAAATCCGACTACTTCGCAGCTATCTAAACGCCAATCGGTGCGCGGCGTGAGTTCAAAGTTGCGCACAAAAACGCTGCCTTTCGGCGCAAAATTTTTGAGCGTCAAGCCGTCCCAAGAGCTAAACATTCCGCGCAAAACGTGCTTATGCACATAGTTTATATCCACACTGTTATCAGGCAACAGTTGCGCGTCTTTGATGCCGTTTTCGGTGAGCATCAAGCTCAATTTTGTGCCTGCGAGTACATCTTTGGTGAAAGTGACGGTAGCGCGCACCTTTATTTTATTGGCGGCAGCATCAAAACTGCTCTGCAATTGCAGGTTGCATGGGTTTTCTTGTCGGTTTTCATAGCCGACATAACCCGTCCAGTTTTGCCGCAAAACGGCGCGGTAAAGTTGCCCTGTAAACCGCCGTCTATCTATGCCCGCCACGGGTTGCCCTACTATATTGCTATAAATATTGGTATTGATATTGTCGCCTTCGGTCGTCCTGAAATCGTATAAATTGGGGTGCGGACTGCTAGCCGCGTAAGGCGTAGAAAACGGACCCGAATGCACGCCTACGGCAACTAATCGGTCGCCATAAATAGCGAGTAAATCCGATATTTTTTGATGCCCTTGTACGCAATTGATGCACGCCACGCCCGTAAACTCCTCCAAATACGCCACTTTCGGGTCAGCCGCAGGAATATTTGTAATCGTATAAGCGGTGTCGCCCGACTGCTTTTGTGAGGCGAAATCGATGCTCGGACCTATTTCTTTGCAGCTTATCGCTAACGCAATAAATGGAACAAATAAATATATGAATTTCATAAATATAATTTTTTATAATTAAAATAATGAACCACTATTTGCGGGCGGCGCGATGCCTAAATGTCGGTATGCTTTTTCGGTCACTTCGCGCCCACGCGGCGTGCGTTGCAGGTAGCCTTCCATAATCAAAAACGGCTCATGCACCTCCTCGAGCGT
>JAYWGJ010000081.1:0-8966 GCA_043778315.1 Saprospiraceae bacterium
GTTGTAACAAAAGTAATAAGAAACAATTTTGAAAGCAAGTTACAACCTACGTCGTTAGCTATCATAACTTTAAATGGTTGTAACAAAAGTAATAAGAAACAATTTTGAAAGCAAGTTACAACTCCGCTTGGTGATTATATTTTTGCCTTTTAGTTGTAACAAAAGTAATAAGAAACAATTTTGAAAGCAAGTTACAACAGCCGCCGTACTTGTACTTTTTGGTCGCGTGTTGTAACAAAAGTAATAAGAAACAATTTTGAAAGCAAGTTACAACATGTGACGGTGGATATAGCTAAACGCTATAGTTGTAACAAAAGTAATAAGAAACAATTTTGAAAGCAAGTTACAACCACCCACCGCAAGTACATTGAGCCGTTTTTGCTGTAACAAAAGTAATAAGAAACAATTTTGAAAGCAAGTTACAACAGCCAACACTGATTAAGGAGCAATTCGGTGGTTGTAACAAAAGTAATAAGAAACAATTTTGAAAGCAAGTTACAACTGATGTAGGCATCTACCGCGTCGGCGATGCGTTGTAACAAAAGTAATAAGAAACAATTTTGAAAGCAAGTTACAACACACCAGGCACCGAAGGCGAGTACAAGCTCGTTGTAACAAAAGTAATAAGAAACAATTTTGAAAGCAAGTTACAACTGCTTGCTATTGCTATCCGTACCTCAATATGTTGTAACAAAAGTAATAAGAAACAATTTTGAAAGCAAGTTACAACTCATCGTAGTCATTACCGTAGATGCTTTTTGTTGTAACAAAAGTAATAAGAAACAATTTTGAAAGCAAGTTACAACAGCCAGCACTGATTAAGCAAAATTTCGTTGGTTGTAACAAAAGTAATAAGAAACAATTTTGAAAGCAAGTTACAACTGAAATACGATATTACGGTAGTAATTACCGGTTGTAACAAAAGTAATAAGAAACAATTTTGAAAGCAAGTTACAACTAACAACAAAGGCGCGTCACGGCTTGGTTCGTTGTAACAAAAGTAATAAGAAACAATTTTGAAAGCAAGTTACAACTGGAGCTTCACGCCGTAGCCAGCCTCGATGGTTGTAACAAAAGTAATAAGAAACAATTTTGAAAGCAAGTTACAACTATTTGTCCATAATGGATAATCAGCTTTGTGTTGTAACAAAAGTAATAAGAAACAATTTTGAAAGCAAGTTACAACGGTACGCGCATTTGCAGGATTAAGGCGGTTTTTATTTTTATTCATAATCCGCTTCCCCTACACCCACACCGCAAAAATCGCTTTATCATTGATTACGATTTCCTCCGACTGCCATTCTTTGATTTCCGAATGGTCGAATATGAGTAAATAGCCTTCGGTTAAGTTTTGGCGGTCTAGATAATCGGCGAGTTGAACGAGTCCTTTTTCGTGCGCTTTTTGTCCGCGCCACAATTTCAGTTCTGCCACATATTTATTGTTTAAATGTGTGATAACGACATCGAGGCGTTTTTCGTCGGAGATTTGCGGCTCTTTAAAATCGTAGCCCGAGCCGTTGATGATTGGTTTTAGGAATGCCAAAAATACCAACCGACCGTTTTTTTCTAAAAAATCGCGGTCTTTGCTGCTGTATTCTTTTTTCATAAACGCTTGGAAACCAAGCATGACGGCTTGCATATTGAGCGAATTATCGTTATTTTTGTAAGCAGAGCCAGCATCTAATCGTTTTACATTTTTTTGCAAAACCTTAACCGACATATATTCCACTAATATTTGGCTATAAATGCGATTATGTATTTTCAACCCGTTCTTATTCACAAAAATACCATATAAAACGCCGAGTTTTACAACAGGATTTGTAATACTAAACGGAAAAGAAGTACTGTCGATGGCAACATCATAGACTAAATCATACAATTCGGGGTTGTTTTCTATGTTTTTAGTTAAGCTATCAAAATTTGTATTTTCTTCTTGCACCAATTCACGAACTGCCATTTCTACGTCTTGTTCCGTCCACTCATCGTGTTTTAAAAAGTCCTCGTCGAGCATTTTGCATAATTTACTCACCAAAAACGGATAGCCCGAAGTATAGTAAAATAAAGCGTCTGCAATCTTTTGTGGGTTCATTTGCACCTTTTTATCCGCAGCGTACTCCACCAACATCGGGACGATTTCGTGCGGATTTAAGTTCATATCTACTTTGTAGTCGGCGGCAATATTCCAAGGCGAATTGTATTTTTGCTCTTCGTCGGGACGGATTTTCAGCTTCAAAGTTTTCACATCATGCACACCTGCGAGTACAATCGAGTGAAACGTTTTTATTCTATCTTGCATCAAATATTTATTGCGCAACATCGCTAAAAAATTGATAAACAACTGATTATTGCTGCTTTTATCCACTTCGTCAATCAAAACAACGACTTTTTTTTCCGTTGCCAAAGTTAGTTTTGTAATCGCTTTTGATAAACTATCAAGACTATCAACTTCTTTTGCCAATTGTTGTAAAATAGGTAAAAAATCTTGGTGCAAAACCTCCGCCTGCTCTATCAACAAGCCTAAGAATCCAGGTGCAAAAATCTTTTCATCATTAAATATAGCATCGCCGATGCCTTCAAAACTGATATTGAACACAAGGTAATCGGCTCGTTTCATCAATGCCGCTTCTAAAGTATAAAGCATCGTCGTTTTGCCGTATTGACGCGGACGATTGATAGTAAAATATTTGTTTTTTTCTACTAATTCAATAGTAGAAACCAATTTGTGACTAATATCAGCCATATAATGCTGGTTCGGGCGACAAGTTCCCGTAATATTAAATTCTTTTTGCATCTTTTTATTGATTTTCTAATTTCTTTTACAAAGATACGGATTTTATTGCGCAATAGGTTTATGTTTAGGAATTAAGCGTAATTATCTGGAACGGAAAAAAGTAGTTTTATCATATTTTATCTCGACGAAACAGCGTTTCGTCATATTTCATCTCACCGAAGTAGCGTTTAGTCGTACAGATACCTCACATTCCTCGAACAAAAAACAGCTACACTATATATAGTGTAGCTGCTCGCTGCGGCTTCGTTGCCCTTCACCTGACCGTATCTAACAGCCAGCCGCAATTATCCACCGCATCATAATATAAAAAATATAAAGTTTTGTGACGCTCCGCCAAGTTAAACTCGTATGTCTGTGTCCGCTTTGTAGCATAAAGATAAGCGATTATTTTTTAGTGGTAAGGAATTTAGTAATCTTTTTTTAAAATAATTATAATAGTCAAAAAAGTACAATATCTTTGCGTCATAGCCGGCAATACGTTCGGTTCATGTTCGGAGGGGCGGGTATCCTACGGACCTCATCATAGGCGGAAAAGCAGTACTGCTTTTCCTCTGTTTTTTGTTGTAGTAATTACCGCAACCTTTATGTATTACCTGCCACAAAAGACGCGCTACTTCGGTAATGCGTCTTTTGTTATTTTAGCACAATAAATTTCGAGTTAGGATAGTAGTAAGTTCCTGTGCGGTTTTTTTTATAAACAAAAAAAATCCCCTATCTTTATGGCTCAAAATAATCTTTTTAACCAATATAATTGTATGAAAAATTCAATATTACAATGTGGCGCGCTGCTGCTGCTGGCGGGTGTGTCGGCTTCGTTCGCGCCTATTCCCAAATCCAAAAAAATGCCTAAATCCAACAAAATCACCGCTCCGACTGCCGAAACTAATCCGCTATTGGCGAAATGGGACGGCGCGAATAACGGTACGCCGCCCTTCGATAAGGTGAAAGTGGCGGATTTCAAACCCGCTATTTTGTTGGCGATGGCGGAAGATAGCACCGAAGTAGCGGCGATAACGGCGAATAAAGACGCGGCTACTTTCGAGAATACCGTAGCGGCGATGGAGCGCACAGGACGCACGTTGTCGCGGGTGCGCGCTATCTACGATATATGGTCGTCGAATATGAACAGCCCCGAGTTTGAGGCGGTAGAAACCGAAATGGAACCGCTTTTTGCTGCTTTTTATGATAAAATATCGCAAAATTTGGCTTTATTTCAACGCATCGAGACGGTTTATAATTCGCCTGCAAAGGCAAAACTCACCGCCGAACAACAACGTCTGACGTGGCGATATTATATGAATTTTGTTTTGGCTGGTGCCAAATTAGACACCAAAACAAAGGCGCGGGTATCTGAAATCAATCAGTCGCTGGCTGGCAAATTTGCGAAGTTTAGCCAAAACCTACTCGCCGACGAAAGCGAACGCTATGTGGCGTTGGCAACCGAAAAAGATTTGGGCGGCTTGTCGCAAGGACAAAAAGACGCTGCCGCAGGCGCGGCGACGGGCAAAAAAGTGAACGGCGTGGTGGGCGTGATTAGCAATACGCGGTCATCGGTCGACCCGTTTCTGACGTACTCCGACAACCGCGAACTCCGCGAAAAAGTATGGCGAATGTTCATCAATAGAGGCGATAACGGCGATAAACACGATAATAACGCAGGTATTGCGGAGATATTGCAGTTGCGCGCCGAACGCGCAAAGCTGTTAGGCTACCCGACACACGCACATTGGCGGTTAGACAATACGATGGCGAAAAAACCCGAAAACGCCATGAAATTGATGGAATCGGTGTGGACACCTGCCGTAGCTCGGGTGAAAGAGGAGGTTGCGGATATGCAAAAACTGGCCGACAAAGAGGGCGCGAAACTCACGATTGAGCCTTGGGACTACCGTTATTACGCCGAAAAAGTGCGCAAAGACCGCTACGACTTAGATCAAAACGAGGTAAAACCGTATTTGCAGCTAGAGAAACTCCGCGAAGGAATGTTTTGGGTGGCAGGCGAATTGTTCGGTCTGAGCTTCACGCAAGTGACCGACGTGGCAGTGTATCACCCCGACGTGCGCGTTTGGAAAGTAAGCAATAAAGCGACAGGCAAGCAAGTTGGCTTGTGGTTTTTTGACCCGTATGCACGGGCGGGCAAACGCTCAGGCGCCTGGATGAACGCGTACCGCGACCAGTATAATATGGACGGCGCAGCCGTAACGACCATTGTTTCCAATAATTCTAACTTTATAAAAGGCAAGCCAAACGAGCCGATTTTGATTTCGTGGGACGATGCGCGCACGCTATTCCACGAGTTTGGTCACGCGCTACACGGTTTATGCTCGAGCGTAAATTACCCTACGCTGTCGGGAACGTCGGTCGCGCAGGACTATGTGGAATTTCCGTCGCAGCTATTGGAGCGGTGGCTTTCTACGCCAGAGGTGTTGCAACACTACGCTTTGCACTACCAAACGGGCGCGCCGATTCCGCAAAAATTGGTAGATAGAATAAAAAATGCCGCTAAGTTTAACCAAGGTTTTAGTACCGTAGAAGCGGTGTCGAGCGCGTTGGTCGATATGAAATTGCACCTTGCAGGTTCGGAGAAAATAGACCCCGATGCGTTCGAGAAAAAAACACTCGCCGAACTCGGTATGCCGAAAGAAATAGTGATGCGTCACCGCACGCCACAGTTCGGTCACGTCTTCTCGAGCGACGGCTACTCGGCAGGTTATTACAGCTACTTATGGGCAGATGTATTGAGCGCGGACGCTTACGAAGCCTTCACTTCGGCAGGCGGCGCGTATGACAAAGCAGTAGCTAAACGACTGTTAGACAACGTGTTCAGCGTGGGCAACACAACCGACCAAGCGGCAGCGTATCGCGCATTCAGAGGCAAAGACCCGAATAGCGACGCGCTGATGCGCACACGCGGGTTCACCGCAACGGCTTTCGCAAAAGCTCCCGCAAAAACGAAAAAAGCGAAGAAGGAGAAGAAAGCGAAAGCGAAAAAGTAATCGACCTTCGGATTTTAACCCGCACTCATATTATTTTGTACGCGTTAAAATCCGCACGCCGTTATAAAAAAAATCTCCAACTTGCAGGGCGCAGGTTGGAGATTTTTTGTATTTAGTGGTCGCATAATCTATGTTATTTTTTATTGATACAATAAGTCCATTTTTTCGCGCAAGTATTCCAACACAGCGAAAAGGTCAAAAAATCCTATCCGTCGTAATAGGATAAGAATCGCTAGTAGCGTACTTATTATGATGTAAACCGACCAAAAACCAATTGCGCCCGTTCACATAAATACCATAAATAGGCAGTTCATTTTGATTGAGTTTCTGCGCGGCTATCATTGCGATAAGCAACTGACCGAGCGGTTGAGCCTCCCTTCCGTCCCTCCGAGAGAGGGAAACCTTATTTTCGGATTTATATTCATGTAGCAAAAAATGTGGTTGTTTTGGATTTTGTCGTCCACGCGCCAACATCCACTCCACCTTTCCCGAAGTTGTTTTTGTGCCGTTTTCGTAAGTGACCGACATCGGACGCTGCGTAAAAATATTGTACTTATAGTTAGAAAAATCGACTAAAATAAGGTACAGGCTGATAGACAAAAACTTGTATTCGTCTTCGTTCCAACCGTCAATTAAATGCAACGCCTTGCGGCGATATTTCTCAATAGTGTCGCGTTGCGGGTGATTGTCTGCCAAGCGGAAGGTTTTCACGTCCTCCAAAAACGGCAACGTGTCTTGTCTTTATATGTCGAAGGCTTCCTCTACCGCTTCGGCTTCCTAATCCTTAAAAGGCTTATTGATAGTTCGTTTTATAAAAATACAGTGCTATTACATAAAATAGTGCTTTTTTTATTTTTTTACACAATCAGTTTCATACAATAAGTTTTCCAACAAAAAAAAGCGGCAGCCACTCCATCAGGAGCGACTGCCGCTTTATTTTACACTTACATTCCTTAATCTATCATACGAACCAATTTTTGTGCTTCTAAGTTCACACCTGCTGCAATCACTTTCACGAAGAAAGTACCTGCTGGCAAAGCCGAAACATCAAATCTCACATAATTAGTACCGCTTACGATATTGGTACGCTGTGCTTGTACTTGTTTACCCGTAAGGTCGGTAATGATAACCGTTGCGTTCGCATCTTCTACCGTAGTAGTCACTTTCACCGTGAGGTCGCCCGTAGCATTCGGGTTCGGGTAGATGCTCATTGCGGAGCGCGATACCTGAATGTCTGCTGCGGTAGCCGAAGCTGCCACCGATTTAGTCACTTCCGTTGTAGTAGCTGCTACTGGCGCGGTGGTAGTAGGTGCTGTCATTTGACTGCCGCTATTACCGTTTGTCATACAAGTACAAACTACAAAACCTGCATCTATATCATCACGGTTTTGTCCCGCACTGATATTAAAGTTAGCCGTTTTGCCCGTTACAGGGTCTGCATCGCTACCGTTCGCTGTCAATTGCGTTTGGGTAGTGAGCGTCCAACCTGCGCGGTAGAACGACACGGCATAAGTACCCGGCTGTACCGAGAAGCTATATTTACCGTTGTTGTCCGTAGTAGTGGTTTGTATTACTGAACCCGACGCATCTAAAAGCTGCACCTGTACATTTTGTACACCACTTTCGCTGTCTTGTATGCCGTTGCCATTCGCATCGTACCAAACATAGTTACCGATAGTCGCCGAACCTAAGTACGCGCCTGCATCTATATAGCTAATGTTTACATTAGGCAATACATTGAACGCAGAAGTGTAGCCGTTGGCAGGGTTGGCATCGCTACCATTGTTTGTACCTTCGTTTTGTGTGGTAAATACATAACTCGCTGGTAGGTTAGAGAATTTCACTTTGTAAGTACCTGGTACTACATAAGTGAAGGTATAACCAAACGCATCTGTGACCGCAGTTTTCACTACCGCATCAGTATTTGCATCTCTCAATTCAACAGTTACACCTTCCAAATTAGGCTCGCCTGCATCTTGAACACCATTTTTGTTCGTATCGTTCCACGCCATTCCGTCTATTTGTGTGTCGCAAAGCTCCACCAATGAACTTACCGAAGCCGTAGCTGTACAACCGCTATTATTAGTAACAGTTACTACATAAGTACCCGACATTGCTGTTGTTGCATTGGTCAATACAGGGCTTTGTGTGTTTGATGTGAAGCCGTTAGGTCCACTCCAAGCAAACGTTGCGCCTGCGTTGTTGCCGCCTGCGATAGCAGAAAGCTCGAGGTTGGCACCCATACAAACGTGTTGCGCGCATACTGCCTGTGCGGTTGGTTTAGCATTAACCGTTACCGTTTGCGAAGCCGTAGCCGTACAACCCGAACCGTTAGTTACTGTCACCACATAAGTAGTCGTTTGCTCTGCCGTAAATGTAATGGTTGATGAAGTAGCACCTGTACTCCATGCGTAACTACCTGTACCTGTTGCCGTTAAGATAGCTTGGTTACCCGCACAAGCCGAAGTAGCACCTTGTATCGAAGCTGTTGGCAAGTCGTTCACGGTTACGACAATCGCACCTGTTGCGGTACAACCGCGAGAGTTTGATACTGTTACCGTGTAAGTAGTAGTTGCGGTAGGGCAAACATTGATGGTCGCGGTAGTACCGTTCGTATTCCATGCGTAAGCTGTTCCACCTGTTGCACATACAAACGTACACGCGCCTTGACAAACTGCTACTGGTTGTGTGTTGGTAAAGCCAACTATTGGCGTTGCGTTTACTCTAACCGCAGCCGTAGCTGTTGCCGAACAACCGAAGCCGTTAGTTACCGTTACGGTATAAACCGTATTAGATGTAGGCGATACCGTCAATGGATTAGCCGTTGAGCCGTTGCTCCAAGCATAGTTACCTCCTGCGTCTGTATTGGCGGTAAGCGTAGTGCTGTTGCCGTTACAAATAGTAGTGATACCTGATACCGAAGCGGTCGGTTTAGGATTAACCGTTACCGATACCGATTGCGTAGCCGTACAGCCGAAGCCGTTAGTTACCGTCACGGTATAAGTAGCGTTCGCCGTAGGCGAAACCGTAATCGCAGCTACCGATTGTGTGTTGCTCCAGTAGTAGCTGTCGCCGCCGCTCGCTGTTAAGGTAGTATTGCCACCGTTACAGATAGTAGTAGCTCCTGCTATCGCTATTGCTGGTAATGGATTCACCGTTACCGTCCACGTTGCTGTTTT
>JAYWGJ010000082.1:0-8905 GCA_043778315.1 Saprospiraceae bacterium
AAAAAAATCATGAAACCGATTAATGACAGAGTGGTCGTAAAACCACACCAAGCAGAGGAAAAAACCAAAGGCGGTATCATCATTCCCGACACCGCAAAAGAGAAACCGCAACGCGGCGAAGTGATTGCCGTAGGTCCAGGCAAGGAAGACCACAAAATGTCGGTCAAAGTAGGCGACACCGTATTGTACGGCAAGTATGCAGGCACAGAATTGCAGCACGAAGGTAACGATTACCTCATCATGCGCGAAGACGATATTTTAATTATTTTATAGTAGTGTATGTTTTAAATTAGGCGTGATTATCGGGAACGAAGAAAAAGCGTAGCTTCAACGCAGTTAAATAGTTAAAACGTAGCAAAGCGAAGGTTTAAGCTATTTTTTCAAGTGTAGATAAATAATCACAACTAATTTATTTCAGCTACGTATTCGTATAGTTTTATATAAATATTGTACCAAAATCAAGTTTTAATAACAAAAAATCAATCTAAAAATGTCTAAAAATATCACATTTGATAGAGATGCGCGCGAGAAATTGAAATCGGGCATCGACCAATTGGCAAATGCAGTAAAAGTAACCCTCGGACCCAAAGGTCGTAACGTTATTATAGAGAAAAAATTTGGCGCACCAGCCATCACCAAAGACGGCGTAACCGTAGCGAAAGAGATTGAGTTGGAAGACCCAATCGAAAATATGGGCGCGCAAATGGTGAAAGAAGTAGCAAGCAAAACCGCCGACATCGCGGGTGACGGCACTACTACCGCTACCGTTTTGGCACAAGCGATTGTTGCCGCAGGCATGAAAAACGTTGCCGCAGGCGCAAACCCAATGGACATCAAACGCGGCATCGACAAAGCGGTGAAAGCCGTAGTCGAGTTTTTGAAAAAAAGCAGCGAGCATATTGGCAACGACAACCAAAAAATACAACAAATCGCTACTATTTCTGCCAATAACGACGTAGAAATCGGCAAATTAATCGCAGAAGCGATGCTTACCGTGACCAAAGACGGCGTTATCACCGTAGAGGAAGCGAAAGGCATGGAGACGTATGTAGAAAAAGTGGTTGGTATGCAGTTTGACCGTGGCTATTTGTCGCCGTACTTCGTGACGAACCCAGAGAAAATGGAGGTCGAATATGACAATCCGTTTATCTTGATTTACGACAAAAAAATCTCTGCGATGCAAGAGCTTTTGCCTGTTTTGGAGAAAGTGGTGCAAACGGGTCGCGCCCTCACTATCATCGCCGAAGACGTGGACAGTCAAGCCCTCGGCGTATTGGTACTCAACCGTTTACGCGGTAATTTGAAAATTGTAGCGGTGAAAGCTCCTGGCTTCGGCGACCGTCGCAAAGCGATGCTCGAAGATATTGCTATCCTTACAGGCGGCACGGTTATCACCGAAGAGATGGGTATGAAATTGGAAAATACCGAACTCGAACACTTAGGCACTGCCGAAAAAGTGACGGTCGATAAAGACAACACAACGGTTGTGAACGGTGCAGGTTCTGCCGAAGCGGTGCAAGCACGCGTAGCGCAAATCAAGCAGCAAATCGAGGTGACGACGAGCGACTACGACCGCGAAAAACTACAAGAGCGTTTGGCTAAACTCGCAGGCGGCGTTGCCGTTTTGTACGTTGGCGCGCCGACCGAAATAGAGATGAAAGAGAAAAAAGACCGCGTTGATGATGCGCTCGCGGCTACTCGCGCTGCCATCGAAGAAGGTATTGTAGTGGGCGGAGGCGTTGCCTTAGTGCGCGCTATCAAAGCCTTCGAAAAGCTAAAACCAAACAACGAAGACGAAGCTATCGGCATCGAGATTGTGCGCAAAGCACTCTCTGCGCCGTTGCGCACTATCGCTGAAAATGCAGGTGTAGAGGGTTCGGTAGTATTGATGAAAGTGATGGAAGGCAAAAATGACTTCGGTTACAATGCCCGCACCGAAAAATACGAGCCGCTAAAACGCGCAGGCGTGATAGACCCGACCAAAGTTACGCGCATCGCGCTTGAAAACGCAGCGTCTATCGCGAGTATGATACTCACGACCGAATGTGTGATTAACGACAAACCAGAGCCAAAAGGCGCGGGCGGTCACGACCACGGCGGCATGGGCGGCGGAATGGGCGGAATGATGTAATATCAGTGATTAGTGCTATTGAATTGAGCTGCGATTTATCGCGGCGGAATGATTGTAATAATAAAAACCCCGTGTTGCAGATGCAGCGCGGGGTTTTTTGTTTGGTGCGTAATGCTTACGCCCTACTACGGTAGCGGGCGTAAGCATTACGCCCTACTACGGTAGCGGGCGTAAGCATTACGCCCCTACCTCATCACCGCCAAACTCGCCACCTGATACCGCGCCGCGCTCGCGCCCTGCGGCTGCAAGCGCACCGAATACACGCCGTTCGGTAGGTTTTTGATGTCCATATCCAAATAAGTATCGGTAGTATTTACGGCGGTGCTTTGCACGACCTGCCCGATTGCATTCACAACCTGCACCTTCGCGGCTTCGCGGAGCGGCTCGTACCATACTAAGCGGCTGTTGCTGCTAGCAGGGTTCGGGAAGAGCTGGGTATCGTAGCTCTTTTGCGGCGCGGCGGCGGACTGCGTAGCCGAGTACAGCGTATCGCACCCGCTACCTATAAGCGGACCGAGGCGGTAATTGACATAATTAGGCGTAGTGGTATAATTAAAGGTAGGTAAAAATACGCTATGCTGCTGAAAATTACAAGCCATGCCTTTTAGGTTTGGGCTTTCTATGGTGTGCAGATATCTAGTAAACAAATCATAAGTATTAACATATATCTTTCCGTCTGGTGCAGTATAAGCAGAAAAAAAATTAGTGCGGTACTTAGAGGTAGGGAATCCTGGTATTGAGTAAAAAAAACCATCATATACGCCTACGGTATCTATGCTATTATCCTGCATATCTATTTGGTAAAGATAGGTAAGGTTAGAATAGTATAGAAAACGAGAATTAGGAGAGAAAGCAAGCCCTCCGTTAGGTCGTGCAGGGTCGGGTGGAATAGTATGCTTTAATCGTAAATCGCCCGTGCATCTATCAAAATCGTAAATTCGCACACCTACTTCAATATCAAAATTAGCTAATTTATCTCCTTCTGTATTAAATATTGTCTGGCTTTGTGTATCGTAAAATAAAGCATTGCTATACCAGGGGTCTGGTTGCTGCCACCCTTTATACACCAAACCTTTATCGGTGAGTAAATACTTATAATAATAACACTTGTATAGGTCTTGTGTTAATATCCAATAATCGCGCCCGTTAGCGTGACGACAGGCAGTAACAGAGGCAGAATTTAATTGTGTGCCTGCAAGCTGTATATTCTTATTTTTCTGAATAACTTTACCTAAGCCGTTATTCTTAGACAAATCTATTATGGTGTGCAGTAACTCACCTGGATAGCTCACATAATTAGGGTGACTAATCGGGTTGTGCCGAGAGTAAAAGATATGCAATATTGAATCTGTATTAGGTTGCAATAAAGCTGTCATTCCGCCTATTCCTCTGTAGCCATCTCCATCTTCTACACCCGAAGGTGTATTTGAGCTATAAGAGGTATTAAACAAATACCCGCAACAATTAATACTATCCCCATTTTCCATGATTTGATTTAACCTGTTAAAAATTTTAACGCCATTGGAATAAGTCTGCATAGTTCCTGCGGCATTAGAAAAGTTATACATATAGCCTACAAAATTGGCGGGTCTATTAGAAAAGTTCAACTGTGCAGGGGTATAATTGTAGCTCACATCGGTAGTGCCGTAATAAGGATAAGTAGTGCTATGGGACTGATAGATTCGACCAAAGAGCCAATTGGCATCGTACTTTTGGGCAAGTAAACTGAATGGTAGTATTAGGAGTAGGTGTATAGTGCTGTATAGTCGCAGCAGGGCTGCGAGGCGGTGGAGTGGATACATATCTTTTTTTGATTAATTATGAGGTGAAAGTCTCCCGAACTAAGCCCCCAAGCCCCCCTCAGTCCCCCCATAAGGGGGGAAGACGGGGAGACCGTTGGTAGGGAAGACGGGAAGACCGTTGTTAGGGAAGACCGTTGTGAATTGTTTATAGCATAATATACGTTTTGGAAGCCCCACTTAATCCCTCCGAAGGGGGAAGACGGAAAGACCGTTATAGAAGAAAATACATAGTAATGTAATTAGAGGTCATAATTATACGTTTGAGAAAAACCTCTTCTTTTTGTCTTTCTCCCGTTGGTCTCCCTGTCTTCCCCCCTTACGGGGGGATTGAGGGGGGCTGGGGGATTTGGGGGTTACTATTTCACTATTCCGCAATAACGAGCCGCAGGACTTGAACTGGCGTAGCGGCGTTGCCGATGCGACAATAATACACACCCGCAGGGTAGGTACTTACATCGAGAGCGGTGCTGCTGCTGCCTTTCGGGAGCGTAAACGTGTGCATCACTCTACCCAACATATCTACTAACTGTACGGCGGTATCGTCCGCGACGGCTTGGTCGGCGACTATCAAACTGCTACCTTTGGCAGGGTTCGGTTGCAGCGTGAAGCTGCGCGCTGCGCCGTTAGCTACGCTTGCTTTTCTGGGTTTCGCTTGTCGAAACGCGACGCTTCGCAAAGCACACTCCGCAGCATCGTTGTAGGGTGCGCGGTTCGTGCGTACCCGCATCGCACGGGCATAATACACGGCAGGTCCGCCCGTCATCGGGCATTGATTCGCAATAGCGGTCATTATAGCGGCATCACTCGCGTTCACGGTTTTGCTGGCACGAGCTGAAAAACGATTGAGATAAATTTCGTTCACTATCTTTTCGTTTTGCGAATACAACTCTGGCGTGACAAGCGTCGTGTTTTCCGCTTTCGCAGTCAATGCACGAGCTGATACGCCTGCTTTATACGACTCCATATAGCTTTCGTAGGTGTTGCGGTGTACTGAAAGCTCCGCCATTTTCTGCGCTTTTTGGGCAGTATAGTAGGCAGTATTGGCTGCGTTTGCCGTATTTTCACGAGCTAAACTATCTATCTGCGTGAGCTGTCCGAGCAGCGTTTCCATATTGGTACGCTCTATTTGTATCGTTGCCGCTTCATTACTGCTGCGCTTAGTGAGGTCTTCGCGTTTTTTTGCCACTTCATATACGCCGCTCAAAAAGCTTTGGTCTAAGCTATCTTTAAAATTAGCCAAAACGGTATCGAGGCTCACTAAGGCGGGTTGCGTTTTAAGTTCTTCGTATAGGTTGCGCTTGCTCCATTTAGTCATCTCCGCGTTAAACTCCGCAGTTTCTATCTGCCCTTTCGCTACTTCGCGCTTGAACTGCAAAGAGTCTGGATTGGTAAGCGGAATAAAATAATGGCATACATAGTCCGTACTCGTCGGACAAGTAGCGGTATTACCGGGGTCTGTACCAAACCAATTAGCGGGCGTAGCTGACGGTTCAGTAAATAAAAAACTGGCGGGAGTCTCTGCAGCATTATTACCTGCTACTATGAAAAAACCGGGTAAACGTCCAAATTGACTGACTACTCCCTGATGCCGTGCCGCAAAATCGGTTGTATTAGCGGTATAAAAACCATTATTCCAAGTATTGCCATTGCGTAACTGGTCGCCGAGTACCAAAGATTTAGAGAAATCTATACCAAAATGGTGTCTATTGATGGAGTTGGTAGTTAGCTCAGTGCCGCCAAACGCGCCGCGAGCCGAAATACCCGTAAACGTCCTATCGGTAGTGTTGCAACGAAGAGCAGCAAAAGCTGTATTCGTAATATTTATACCGATGGTTGCATCGTTCGGGTTGGTAGCAGGGTCAAAGTAAGCAGCACTATTACTGACAATATAATTGCAGCGCAGGTTTGCGCCCGTTGCCGCACCCAAATCAATACCGATAGGTGCTAATTGGTTGGCGGTATTATAGTTTTGCGTTAGATTAATAATATTACCCAGCAGGTTGATGTCTTCCGCACCAATCACTTGAATACCCGCTACGCCATAACCTACATTAACATTATTATTTTGTATATTATTGTCTGAGGCTAAACGCGTACCAAACTCTGCTAAGACAATACCACCAAAAGCATTAGCCGCATTTGGCGCGCCAACTATTGAAATATTATTATTGGTGATGTGGCATCGGTCTAAACCCGCATTCAAGACTGTCAATATGCCTATATCAGTCGCTTGAATATAGTTGCGGTCAATAGATACACTTTGCGCTTGACAATTCTCCACATAAACGCCTATTCTTACATCATATAGTGCCGTATTCCGAATACTGGCGGAGGAGCTATTAACATAAATGCCCATATCCGAGTCGGTTACTTTGATAGCATTCACATTACTTAAGCCAATATACCCGTTAGCAGCCAAACTGCTTTCTTTGAGTAACAAAATAGCCGCACCTGCCGTAGGGTCGTCGCTATCAAGGTAGTTTTTGATGCGATTAAAGGTTAGGTTTCGCGCACCCGTGATAGTAGAATTGATGGCTACGATGCCGTTAATTAAATCATCAAAAGTATTAGGAAAGGCGGTTACGCCAAAATTCAGTGTAGGAACGTCCTCCATGTAGATACCTGCAAAGGCGTGTGGCTGATAGTCGCCTAAGCCGTTGAATCGGCAAGGAAAAGGCGTATTAAACAAAGGGTGAAACTTATTGCCACTAATCAGTGGCACACTACATTTTCCCGAAAGATATACCCCAATATAATTATCATTAAAATCATTATTATCTAAGGAGAGCGTAGCACCCTGTCCTGCGCTTATGGCGCGATAGGCGTGAGTGAAGTATCCATAAGTGCTTTTCAATACCGCGCCGCTTTGTACTGTGATGCCTTTCCAGAGCGTATTGCAGGCTGCATTATCAAAACCTACGCCCTCCATAGTGCATTTTATATCGTTAGCGATGATAAACTCGGAGCCAGGATACATACCAAAATACCTGCCAGCGATGTAAACATCTTGGTCGATAATAAATGTGCCATTAATGAACGCATCACTCTGAAACCACCGCATACTCGTTCCTTGATAAAACGGCAAATTAAGGTCGCTTAGCTTAGTAGGCGCGTTTGCTATGCCGTCTCCGAGCAGTATAGTATTAGGTGGTAGCGTTGCACCTATTTGTGGTACAGGACACCAATCAATATCTATTGTTTTGGTTACGGGAAAAGTACCACAAGTTACGGTGAGCGTAGCTATACGAGGACAGCCCGCCGTGTAAGTATGCGAGATAGTACTACTATTTATAGTCTCTGGCGGCGTGTTGTCGCCAAAATCAATATTCGTTAAGAAATTATTAGAATAAGGCGAAATGGTGAAGGTGAAAACACCCGCAGAAGTGTGGGTTTCGGTAAAGGAAATGGTGTTTGGGTCAAATACATCAACTGTAGTTTGTGCGGTGGCGATGCCGCCACAGGCATCGGTTACTGTAACGGTGTAAGTAGAAAGCACTGTTGGCGTAACCGCAGTAGTTTGTGTAGTTGCGCCATTACTCCACGCGTAACTTACACCCGCCGAGGCTGTGAGATTTTGCGATTCTCCGAGACAAATAGCAGGGTTGTGATACGCAATAGTAGCAGTGGGCGTATGGCTAACCATTACCGACGAAGTGAGTGGGTATAACACCAAATCTTGTACATCAGTGTAGTTATTTTTTGGTACGATTACTCTACTTAACTCATAAACAGTACCTACTATTGTAGGTACTGTTAGTTTTGGTATAATTGTATTAGCTACTCCATTGACTAATATAGTGCCATTTGCTTGGTGTTCCACTGTATATTGTAGTAGTACGGTAGGGTCACCCTGTTTACGCCAAGTATATTGAATAACTACATCGGAAAGCATATTGAAATCTGTACCGCCTAAAACAGCCGTACAGCTACTACCATCGGCTATCGCTTTAAAGTTATCCTCCATTAGCTCTACGCGGTCTATCTGCATAAAAGAAGCCTCGGCTAAATTAGGAAGTAAATTTCTTGGGCTAATACATAAGGTTGTGTAATTCTGTGTAGAAGTATTTGTTATATGAGTAGAAGAGCCAACTCTTGCCCAAGGTGATAAATTAAGTGTGTTATACTGGACATCTATATTAAAAGATTTATTTATTAATAAAGGAAACATATCACTGGGATTGGAAATTCCAGTTTTTATTTCTTGTAAAGTAGAATAGGCATTATTAAACAGCACATCTTCTGAAAACAGATTTACTTCAAGCCCAATAGAAGATCCTCCATCAGAGTTACGCGCTAGTTTATAATAAGTTGAAAATAAATAGTGTCGGTTAAGCAAAGCGTCGTTTTTTAAATAATTTACAACACTTTCCTCTTGAAGAGTCCCGTTATTGTATGCTCCTAAGTTTATAGAGCCTGACTGATCTAAACTAGTTAAACTTTCAAATTTCTGATTACCGTAAATGCCAGGTAAGCCACCATAAGTACCAGGTTGTCCCCAGTTAGGCGATGAACTAGCAAAGTACCAACGTGGAACATCAAAATATTGTCCCGCAGGTAATGAATAGAAACCCATCCCCCCCCAATAATATTGCGTAGTTGATAAAGGATATTGTCCGCAAATTTCGGCATTACATACTAAATTTGCAGCAATACCATATCCTCCATTAGGTACAGTATGGGTTAAGCTAAATTCACATAAAGTAGCTACCGGACTTCTTAGTTGTCCCGAGCAGGTATCGCAAGCCGTCTGCGCGCCCGCACCCATCGGCAAGCCTACTATACCAAGCATGACTCCGAGCCATGCTATATATTTATTGATTATTTTTATCATGGTATGGTTGTTTTTTAAAATTAGGAACTTTGTTAAGATACATTAGCGTTTGCGAAATAGGAACGCAAAATATTACGTCACTACCTCACAAACGCCACCGTTTTCGGAGTGTTCTTATCTGTCCGTATTTTAAGGGAAAAT
>JAYWGJ010000083.1:0-8842 GCA_043778315.1 Saprospiraceae bacterium
GCGATACTCGAGGAGGGAGTCGACCTCAATAACGTGGTCGTGATTGGTAGCCGCAACGCGTCGCGCACCAAAATAGAGTCGCCCGTACCCGTCGATATCATACCGATTCGGTCGGTCGTGAACGAAGTCGGACAGGTCGATATCAACCAAATATTGCATTACGCTGCGCCGTCGTTTCAGTCGAACCGACAAACGATTTCGGACGGGACCGACCACATCGACCCTGCGTCGCTACGCGGACTCGGACCTGACCAAGTCTTAGTTTTAATCAACGGCAAACGCCGACACACCTCCGCGCTCGTCAATGTGAACGGCACGGTAGGGCGCGGCACCGTCGGCACCGACCTTGCAGCGATACCCGCGCACTCCATCGACCGCATAGAGATTTTGCGCGACGGCGCATCGGCGCAGTACGGCTCTGATGCTATTGCGGGCGTGATAAACATTGTACTCAAAAAAGATACCCGTCACCTTTCGGCAGTCGCTACGGCTGGACAGATGAAGGCAGGCGACGGCACTACCTATCAAGGCAGCCTCAATTACGGCTTCAAATTAGGTAAAAAAGGCTACGCCAACCTCACCGCCGAATACCAAAACCGTGGCGCGACCAACCGTATGAAAGCCTATACCGGTCCGATTTGGTTCGCAGGTTCGCCTACGGGCAAAACATCGCTTTCCGAATTTGATTATTTCAATGTGGCTGACCAAGGCGGCAAAACCCGACAATTTCGCGACGACTCCACGTTGGCAAACAATGGCTTGAATCGCTCCGATTTTAATATGCGCGTCGGCAACTCGGCGGTGCAGAGCTACGGTGCGGTACTCAATGCCGCTTATCCGCTCACCGAAAAAATTGAGGTGTACGCCTTCGGAGGCGTGAACCAAAAAATGGGTAATGCGGCGGGTTTTTATCGCTTGCCCAACCAAGGCACTCAAAATGCCGCCGACCTGTATTTGCAACCTAATACCAACCTGCCGCTTGGTTTTTTACCCCAAATCAATACCAATATTCTGGACGCTTCGGGTGCAGTTGGCGTTCGTGGTAAAATCAAGAACTGGGATTTTGATGTGAGCAATACTTATGGTACCAATATTCTGCGCTATAACGTAGGTAACTCGCTGAACGCTTCGCGCGAAGCCTTCCGCATCGCTAATCCGTCGCTCGGCTTGCAACCGCAAACGAGTTTTGACTGCGGTTCGCTCGCTTTCGCGCAAAATACCACTAATATCGATTTTAGCCACCATACTGATAATCTTTTTCACGGCGTGAATTTTGCCGTCGGCGGCGAGTATCGCTCCGATATTTACAAACAAAATAACGGCGAGGAAGCTTCCTACAAAAACTACGGCTTAGTGACCTACAAGGCGCAAAACGGACAAGACAGCGTTGTAGATAAGCTCAGAAAAGCAGGCGGTGCGCAGGTATTTCCGGGTTTTCGTCCCGAAAATAATATTGCGAATACGCGCACAAACGCCTCCGTTTATGCCGATATGGAAGCCGATTTTACGGCTAATTTTATGATGGGCATTGCGTTTCGGTACGAAAATTATAGCGACTTCAAGGAGACGCAAAACTACAAATTGGTTGCCAAATACAAATTTAGCTCCAAGTTCATGGTACGCGGCGCGCTAAGCACGGGTTTTCGCGCCCCGTCGCAGCAGCAGAAATTCTTCAACACTACTTCTACGCAATTCAATAGCTTAGGGCAGCCGTTCGAGGTTGGTACGTTTCGCAACGATAGCCCTGTCGCGCAAGCGTTAGGCATTCCTAAGTTGCGACAAGAATCGTCTAATAATTACAGCGCGGGGTTTGCGTTCAAGCCTAACGAAGCCTTCGAGCTTACCCTCGACGGCTATCTGATTGACATTAAAGATAGAATTATCCTTACCGGTCAGTTTGCAGGAGATTTGACCGCTAAGACAAGCCAAGATAGCACTATATTTTACGAGTTATTACGGAATAACGCCCAAAAAGCGGCATTTTTTACCAACGCGGTTGATACGCGCACCTACGGCTTAGACCTCGTCACGTCTTATCATTTGAGAGCCGCAAAACACGACTTTCGGTTTGTGCTTGCCGCTAATTACAACAGAAGTTTGGTAGTAGGTGATGTGAAAACCACCGATTTACTGAAAGGCAAAGAGAATATTTACTTCAATCGCGAAGACCGCAGCCGCTTAGAGGTCGTCAATCCTGATATGAAAGCCACGTTTAGCGTCAATTGGAAATACGGAAAATGGTGGGCGATGCTCCGCAACGTATATTTTGGCAGAGTGAGCTACATCGACCCGAACGTGACCGTTGACGGCACGCCGCGCCTTTTTGATAATGTGAATAATCAAACAGGGCAAATCGTAGAAAAAGCCGTTACGCTCGACCAAACCTTCGCGCCAAAAGTAGTTACTGACCTCACGGTAGGCTATCAATTGACCAAAAACCTGAATTTTTCTATTGGCGCAAACAATTTATTGGACGTGTACCCCGACAAACAAACGCACTCCGTAGATGTGTCTTACGGTCGGTTCGATTACTCGCGCCGCGTACAACAGTTCGGGTTTAACGGCGCGTTTTATTTTGCGCGGTTGCGCTTCGACCTCAAATAGATATATGGTGTAAACAAATTATATTTTTTATTTGTAATCAAAATCGTACTTTTGTGGATGTTATGTTTTATCTTAATGTTTCAATATTATTTAAAAACATTATTTATTTTCGCAACAACATAAAAAAGCTATTAACATTGTGTGTTAAGTAGATGTGGCAGCTATTAAAATCTAAATTTTTTCTAAAAAATAGAGTATGAAACTCAAAATTACCTTATGTTTTTTGTTGCTTAACGCAATACAAATATTTGCACAAGACAACGCACAGTATCAAGCCGTGATACTCAATTACGACAAAGGCTGTTTTGGAGATAATAAACCGTTGCCTGTAGGCAAATATTTTGTCATCAACGGCGCGGTGCGCTCCGATATTTCTTATGTCGAAGCCGTTTTGTACTCAGCAGGACGGTCAGACCGCAGTCGCCCGTTACATATTGGTAATTGGAAACGCAATATAGGTGCAAAATCAGCCGCTCTTTTTAACGTACCGATGAACTATCAGCTTATCGGCGATGCGAATTATGATGTATTGATACAATACTTTCGCGAAGCAACCCCGCAAGAGCGCAATAAGCTACGCAGCGACGCTATCAAGGCATTAGATGCTTACGTCGACCAATCGCTCGAGGCTATCTTTGCGCGGCAGCAACCCGACGACCGCTCCGCGCAAATCATCAACGACATGAATAATATTGCCCGCAAGGGAATGTCGTTGTACCGGAACCGACAGGACGTGTATTTCAAAGGATTCTCGGATATTGCACGAGGCAAGCTGCGGCAACTGATGGACTCGCACCCCGCAGGCGCGCAGCGCAAAGGCATCGATAACGCTACGTCTGCGAAGCGCAGAAATATGCTCAATTCCGAGTTCAAAACCATCGCGCACAGCGAAATAGAGAGCTTTTTGAGTACCGATTTGTTTATTAACGCCGACCGTTTGCTAATCCGTAACTACCCGACCGAAGGATTGAAAAACCCAATCGGTTTGAATATCGGCTTTGCTGCCGCAATAGTAGATGGCACGGCTACGCCTGCAAACTACGGCATTGCGCCGTATATTGGCTTGTCATATCCTATTTTACGCAAGAGTAATTCGGAGATTTTGCGCACCCTTTCCGCTTCGGCAGGTATTTACTTGACGGGTGTGAAAGATAATAACAGCACCGTACTTACGGGTCCGTTTTTGCGCGCACCCGTATATGCAGGTATCGGCATCAAACCTGTGCGCTTGTTGCGCATTAATATAGGTATGGTCGCGCTCAACCAAGAGTTGGCAGGCGAAAAACCAAGCGACCCGACCCGCACTATCACCCTTATCAGACCGATGATTGGCGCAGCGTTAGAGTTTGATTTTTCGTTAAATAACAAAAACAGCCTCAAAACAAGCGATAAAACTGATAAATAATCCAATTATTTCTTCTTTTCTAAAAATATTATAATGAAAAAATATACGTTATCTTTTTTATTGACAAGCCTTAGTTTGTGCGCTATGGCGCAACAAGAAATATACAAATGGCGGGTAGGCGTGCAGGCGGGTACGCTATTTTCGGTGTCCGATATTAGTCCTAACGCGAATTTTAACTTCAAAAATTTGGGCTACGGCATTACCGCCGAACGCTTTTTTAATAAGGCGTGGTCGGCGCGAGTATTAGCAGGCGCGGGTCGGTGCGAGGCTAACGACCGCGACTATACCCAAAGCGATAATTTTGCGCGTTCGCTCAACGCACAAACGCGCATCACTGATGTGAGTGTGATGGGGGCGTATTACTTTGATAACGAACGTAATATGACCGAAATATCCAAAGTCGCCCCTTATTTTTCGGCGGGTTTGGGTCTCACTTCATATTCTATTTTTGGCGATTTATATCGCGATAATAATCAAAGATATTATTATTACGATAGTAAAATATACGATAAGGCACAAGGCACTGCGGGTGCAAAAGAGATAAAGCAAGACGGCATTTTTGAAACCAACCTCACCGAACTACAAACCGAGGGTAAAAAATATAGCAACCTAACTTGGCATATTCCAGTAGCAATGGGCTTGAAATTCCGCATCAACGATAGACTAAATCTTAACGTAGAGGCGATATATAAACTCACAGGAAGTGACTTTTTGGACGATGTGAGTGGTAAATATTTAGCTACGAAAGACTATGCTAATTCGGTGCAAGCCTACGCCGCTAACCCTTCGGGCATCGTGCGAGAGAATCGCGGCACGGCTTCGGGCAACGACAATTATGGCGGTTTGATGCTGTCGGTGCAATACAATTTTGGGTATAAAGCACCCGAAATGGACGTACCGATTTTTTATACTAGTGCTGCCTCGCCGCAATCTAATGGCGATGCGACTATCGGCGGGAGCGGTGCTTCACAACCGATTTCTACTCGTAACAGAACGCCGAATTATGAAGTAAAAAAACAATTGACGGCTTATTTTAAAACCAAAGACACCGTTTCGGCGGCAGTTGCCGATATTGAGCGCATGCGCTTAGAAGTAGCGTATTTGAATAAAGAATTGGGCAAAATGGATACTACTTACGATAATCAATCGTTTTTACAATCCAAAAATACTCGTTTGGTAGAAATACGCACACGCGCGAACGAATACCGCAAATTTGGTGCAGGCAAACCCGACGAAAACGACCGCATTCGTAGTTTAGCGAATGACCTCAATCAGGAACGCAAAGATATTACGGTTGCGCTAACGATTTTGGGTATGTCGGGGTCGGATAAAGGGCGTTCGTTGGAAAGTATCCATAAAAAAGATGGCGATACCGACCGTTTTATTGCACAACAAGAAACAAAACTCAACGAGATGCGTGCCGCTAACGGAACTGCGAAAATCAATAAAGAGCCAGAGGTAGCGGCAGTAGAAACGCCCAAAAAAGCGATAGAAGCAGTGGTAGAGCCGATAGAAGAACCCCCTGTACAAACGGTAATAGAAACGCCTACGGTAGTTAGGGAAGTAAAAGTAGTAGAAGCACCTGTCATAGTCAAACCGATAGAGGTAGTAAAAGCCACAGCCGAACCTAACCTTTTGGAAAAAGAGGCGACGCGCGTGAAGGCATTAGAGGAGCAAGTGGCGGCACTACAACGCAAATTGCAAGAAAAAGAAAATACTAAGCCCGCCGAACCACAGGTCATATACAAAGAAAGCACGCAAACCTCCACCGCATTACTCCAAAAAGATAAGGAAATAGAGGAGTTGCGCAAGCGATTGGCTATCATAGAAGCACAAAAAGCGGCGGACGAAGCGGCGGCAGTCGCAGAAACGGCAGCTTCACCACTCGAAACAGCAAAGCCGAATACGCCCGCACCAAAAGTAAACCCTAAGACCACTGCCGCAACTGACCGACAAGTAGCGCAGCTAAAAGAAGCCGTTGCGGCTAAACAAGCTGAGAAAGCCGTGGCGGTGAAACAAGCACAGACACAAACCAATAACAGTATTTGGTTTGTACCGAACGACGGCAAAGTAACAGGCGCGCAACTACAACGCCTCAATACAGTGGTGCAGTTTATGAAGGCAAACACTACGGCAAAAGTGGAGCTAAAACCGTTTTTGGAGCCAGAGCTAAAAGATCCAGACATTGCATATATACGCGCCGATGCAATCAAGAATTATTTAATCGGCAAAGGTATCGAGGCTGACCGTGTCTTGGTAGCGTTAGCAGGACGAGGCTCGGTAGCGATGGGCAAAAAGCGCGTTGCGGGTCGCCGTGTAGATATTCGCTTTATCGCAACCGCGCAATAAAACGACCGAAATTAAAGATTTTCGCATTAAAAAATCGTTAAAATTGGTATCGCAACAAAATTTATATTACCTTTGCTATCGGTATCGCGCTACAGTGTGACCAATTAATTACTAAAACCATAATTTTTTATTTATTAAAATCGTAATCATGAAATTTTTGAAATCAATGGCGTTGGCGGGTGTAGTAGCACTCACATTTGTAGCTTGTAAAAAAGACGAAGCGGGTGAAGCAGCGCAAAAACTTTGCGACTGTTCTAAACCAATGGTCATGCTCAACAGCAAAATGGAAGCTATCAAAGACAAGCCAGAAGAATTGGCTAAATTGGCAGGCGAAATGAGCAAAGCAGGTGCAGCATTCGAGGCTTGTGCCAAAGAATTAGACACTAAATATGCGGATAAAAAATCGGACAAAGTATTCGAGGAAGCAGTGAAAAAAGCAATGGAGGCGAAATGTCCAGACGTTGTTAAGGCAATGAACCAAGCTGGACCGCCGCCAAGCACCGAAATGCCAGCAGCTCCTGCGCCAGCAGAGGCAGCCCCTGCAAAAAAATAATTCGTAGGAATGTATAAAAAAGAGGTTGTTCTGCACAGAGCAACCTCTTTTTTTGTTGTAAACAAACAAAAAACGTATTCGAAATCATAAATCTATGAGCATGAAAAAACTATTATTTGGGTTTTGTATATTTTTACTTGCCGTCAATCCGTTGTACCGCAACTGTTTTTATGGTTTAGGCTTCTCCCAATACAAACGACATACCTTATGGAAACAGGGCGAGTCGCCGTTTTTTAACCCATGGCAATATCGCGTGCTGTCACCGCTTTTGGTGGAGGCAGGCTACCAAATATACACAAACACCATCGGCGCGGTACTGCCCGTCGAGGATTTTATGCCAAGTGGCGGCAGTATCATCACGCAACTAAATCCGTATTATCAACAAAAAATAAAGGAGGCAGGTGGTGTCGAAGTTGTGATAAACAGTTCGGTACGCCGCTATTTGATTATTTTTTCATTGTTCAGAATACTGCAACATTTGCTTATTTTCTACCTTTTTTGGCGATACGCCAAGCGGTTTACACCCGATAAGTATTGGTTAGCGGCGAGTTTGGTTTTTATTAGCTTGCTCATGGGCAACGCCGTGCGCGACAGCGACCTCTCGTTCAATACCTACACCGATATTATCATTTACTTAGCGGCTGCGATTTTGGTGTTAGAAAAATGGCAGCCCGCGTGGTTGGTGCTGCTTGCCGCAATAGGGTCGATGAACCGCGAAACCGCTATTTTTGTACCCGCCATTTATTTTGTGGCGCAGTGCGATTGGCAGCAAAAAAAACTACCCGAGTTCGCCGTTTTCAAATGGACGACGCTCGCCTACGTCGCTTTCGGTGCAGTGTTTGTAGGTATTCGGACTTATTACGGCGCGTATCCTGCCTATCTTTCCGATAATCAGGTAGCGGTAGCCGGGCTGCCGTTGCTCATCGATAATTTGACCTCTTTTTTTAGCGTTTACACTTACGGCGAAGCAACAGGGTCTTACGCCGTTCCGCTTATCGCAAGTCTATATTGCCTGCGGCGCAGCACCGTTTTGCTACAAAATATATTTGTACTCATCGTTCCCGCGTGGTTTTTGATGCACTTTTTGTACTCGTTTGCCTACGAAACTCGAACCTTTTTAGTGCCTATTTTACTTATTTTTATGCCTATTATATTGAATGAAATCAAGCAAAAAACGATGGATAGCAAAGCTGATTTGGTCTTTTAATTCTTTTTTTATAAAACAAATCAACCATTTTTTATAATGCTGACACTAATATATTTGATATGATAAATGTTTCAATGTAAATAAAACAAAATTTATATATAGTTAAAAACGGATTTGTTTATCTTTTATTTTTTGTTATACATGAAAAATAGATATTATTGGAATAAAATTTGTTACACTGATAGGCACACTAGTAAATGACGCACCACTATTTAATTGCGGCATCGAGCAACCTCACAGCCTCGAATTTCGTTTTTACTATTATATAAACAAAAGTAAAATATATGGTCTAATTTTAATTTGTTAAAAGAGTTAGCACTGTATTGTATCAAAGCATGAAAGTAAACGGAAAAGCCCTACAAACGATATGGTTTGAGGACGCACAAAACGCGGTTTGCACCTTCGACCAGCGTTTATTACCACATCAACTCAAAGTAGTGGCTTTGCGCAACACCGACGAGGTAGCAACCGCTATTAGCGAAATGTGGCTGCGCGGCGCGCCGTTGATAGGCGCGGCTGCCGCTTACGGTATGTATTTTGCCGCTTGCGAAGCCCACAATCAGCCCGACGCAGCAGCGTATATAGCAGCAAAAGCAGCGCAACTAATAGCGACGCGACCAACGGCGATAAACTTGATTTGGGCGGTGCGTCGCCTACAAAAAGCAATGCAAAATCATGCACTCGCAGCCGATAAAGTGGTGTGCGCAAAAGCAGAAGCAGCGCA
>JAYWGJ010000084.1:0-8822 GCA_043778315.1 Saprospiraceae bacterium
ATTTCATATATAAAAAACAGCTATAATTTTAGCACAAAAGTAATACTGTTTTTTGATTCAATTTACAAAATTTTCCGACTGCGTAATGTCAGTAAGTAATATGAAAATCTCTATTTCTTTTATCTCCGACGGTCTGCGTCGTGTGTTGGCGACAAGCCTTACACTATTTTTTTAATGCTAATGGCTACGCCCCACGCTACGGCGCAATGTAGCTGGCTTGACCATCAATAATATTGTTTTGTATAATAACCTCGGACAAGTAGTGCGTACCGAAACCGCCAATAACCGCACCGCGTTTGATTGGTCACTCGTCAACTACGCATCGGGCATATATATGCTCCGCATACAAGCGGAAGAAGGTATAATCATAAAACAGGTGAGCAAACCCTAATTTTAACTATAAACTTACGTTATGTAATAAGTACACTGCATATTGAATAATTTTGTTTTTTTTGTCATAAACTAAATTTTTTTTAATCAAGAATTAAAGACATTACGCGCTTTTGTATAGAAAACTGCCAAGCGATTTTGGTCTTCTGTTTATTGCGGTCTTCCATGGCTCAAGTAGCTGAATAAAATGAGTGGTGATTACTTATCTGTACTTGAAAAATAGATTAAAATTGGGGGCGCAGCAGACGTTAGAGGCAACCGCGAAGAACCATGAAATTTTGCGGGTGCACAAGCGCGCATCAATAAAATAAAAATAAATATTAAACCTATTGCTATAAAAATTGTTTTTTGTAGTATGTTTGCAGCGAATTTTCGCTAACCGCAATATTCAAAGCCTTATTCAAGACAAAATTCCTACATTAATAATTATAATAAACAATTGATAATCTTAGTATTATGAAAATATTAGTTGGTATTAGCAAAGCACCTGACACGACCTCGAAAGTGGCGTTCACGGACGGAGATACTAAATTTAGTACCGCAGGGGTGCAATACATTTTGAACCCGTACGACGAATGGTATGCTTTGGTGCGCGCTTGCGAACTGAAAGAAGCACACGGCGGAAGCGTCAGTTTGATACACGTCGGATTGGCGGAAAACGAGCAGTATATACGCAAAGCCTTAGCGATTGGCGCAGACGACGCGGTGCGCGTAGATGCCGACGCGACGAGCGCGTGCTTCACCGCGAAGCAAATTGCGGCGAACGCCGACGGCTTCGACATCATTTTACTAGGTAAAGAAACCATCGATTACAACGGCTCAGAAGTAGGTTCAGTATTGGCAGAAATGCTCGACCTTCCTTTCATTTCCTACGCTACTTCGCTCGTGATAAACGGCAATATAGCGACTATTGAGCGCGAAATAGAAGGCGGCAAAGAGGTATTGGAAGTAGCTATGCCGTTTGTGGTGTCTGCCGCAAAAGGTATGGCGGAGCAGCGTATCCCGAATATGCAGGGCATTATGAAGGCGCGCTCGAAGCCGTTGGTGGTTGTACCTGCCGTAGTGGCCGACGCTCACGCGAGCATCGCACGCTACGAATTGCCACCTGCTAAAACGGGTGTACGCATGATTGCTGCCGAAAACATGGAGGAACTCGTGCGTTTGTTGCACGAAGAAGCGAAAGTTATTTAATTAGTGAACAGTGAACAACTAACAGTGAACAGTTTTTTAGTGTTCAGTGATTAACGATTAGTGATTAGTAATTTTCGGGTAATAAAGAAACTGTATAGCTAATCATTTTATCGTTCCGACGGCAACCGCGTAGCGGTGACATATCGGTAGCAATGTATTAGTTCGCGCATCAAACCGCGTAGCGGTGGCATATTGGTTGTACAATAATCATAAAACATAGATTCTGCATAGCCAATTATAAATACATTAATTGTATTATTACAACAAAAAAACCTATTAAAAACAATAAAAATATGGTCTTAGTTTTTGCAGAAAGTCACGACGGACAGTTCAAAAAATCCGCTTTTGAGGCGGTTACTTACGGTGCGCAGGTTGCCAAAATGTTGGGAACGAGTTGCGCGGCACTCACTATCGGCGCGGCGGCAGACGCTGGCGCGTTGGGTACGAGCGGCGCGAGTAAAGTATATAATGTAGCGACAACGGCTGCTTTTGACGGTCAGGTGTATGCGGCGATTATCGCTGACGCGGCTCGCGAATTGGGCGCGACGGTAGTAATTGTTGGACATTCGGCGACTGGAAAGTCGATGGTCGGACGTATCGCGGTGCGTTTAGACGCAGGCTGCGTAACGGGTGTCAATAAATTGCCGACGAACGAAGGCGGTGTTTTTGCGGTGCGTCGCAACGTGTTTAGCGGCAAAGCGATAGCGGAATATCAAATCACGTCGGCGGTAAAAGTGTTGTCGCTGATGGGTAATTCTGTGCCTGTAGATAGAAGCGGTAGCGCGGCGGAAGTGACTTCGCTCGCGATTGCTGTGCCAGCTTCGCGCATTACCGTAAAGGAAGTGACGACGGTGCAAGGCATAGTGCCGTTGCCCGAAGCGGAATTGGTGGTTTCGGCTGGACGCGGTATGAAAGGACCCGAAAACTGGGGTATGATAGAAACGCTCGCGACCGAACTCGGCGCGACGACTGCCTGCTCGCGCCCCGTTGCCGATATTCACTGGCGACCTCACCACGAACACGTCGGTCAGACGGGTATCGCTATCCGCCCGAACCTCTATATCGCTATCGGTATAAGCGGCGCGATACAGCATTTGGCGGGTGTAAATAGCTCAAAATGTATTGTGGTGGTCAATAAAGACCCCGAAGCTCCGTTTTTTAAAGCGGCAGATTATGGCGTATGCGGCGACTTATTTGATATAGTTCCGCGCTTGATTGATGCGGTCAAAAAATTTAAACATCACGCCTAAACAATATACATTGTAAAGGTGTTAAAAATAACGAGTCTTTTAGGGCAAGGCTTAGTTTCATATCCAATTTAATTGAGAGACACTGTACCGCTTCGGCGGTATGGTGTCTTTTTGGTGTTGCGAATGGAGCTTTTGCGATTCGTGTTTTGTATTTTATATTGCTATATTTATAATAATTAAAATAAATCGTATATTTGAGGGCGAAAAACAGACGAATTGTATATTAAAATACCTTTTTTATTGTAAAATAAACAAAATACGGGTTTAAAGTGCTTATGTTGCGATAAGCAAACTACTTTTTATGGTTACAGAACAAATTATCACAATTATTTCTAATAAAAAACCAATCACATCTCTTATTTTTATTTCTTATTATGACAAAATTCTTATTTATTTTATTCTTTTTGCCAATCGGATTGACCGAGTTGGTAGCGCAACGAACCGCGACGGAGTGGTTCTATAACGCCAAAAAGTATGATGATAACTTACAATACGAGCAAGCATTATATGGTTATAACCAAGCAATCACTATTTCACCCGATTTTGCGGGCGCGTACAATAATAGGGGAGTGGTGCACGCCAAAATGGGCGACCACGAAGAAGCGGTCAAAGATTACCTGAAAAGTATTGAGTTGGGACACCCGATTCCTGGTATTCCTTGGTTTAATCTCGCGCATTCGTTCGAGGAACTCGGACGTTGCTCGGAGGCTTATGAAGCGTACCAAAAAGCAAAAGACCAACCCGTATTGATAGAGGTAAATGAGTTGGATTTGAACGAAGGTTTGGCGCGGCTGACGATACGATGCAGGGCGTAAAAATAAGCCTGACTTTTTGTAAAAATAAAATTACAGATTGATTTATGATGTTGCAATTTGTGCAGCTAATCGGGCATTATTACACACCAACTCAATATTTGAGGCTAAGGAATGCCCTTTCGTGCGGTGTTCTATGTAAGACAATAAAAACGGTGTGATGGCTTTTCCTTTGATTTGCTGTGCGGCTGCCGCCGCTAATGCCGCGTTGATAACGCCGTCTATTTCGGCGTTCGGTATCGAGTATTTGTCGGGAATTGGGTTGCCAATCACTACGCCACCGTGCAAACCCATCGCCCATTTTGCGCGAAGTAAAGCCGCTATCTGCGCAGGCGTATCTAATTGATAATCAGCGTTAAAGCCGCTTTTTTGCGTATAGAAAGCAGGGAAGTCGAGCGTTTGGTAGGCGATAATAGGTACGCCTTGCGTTTCTAAATATTCTAAGGTCAAGCCAATATCCAATATCGACTTTACGCCTGCACAAACTACCGCTACGTTAGTGCGTGCCAACTCTTGCAGGTCTGCCGATATGTCCATCGTTTCGGCTGCGCCGCGATGCACACCGCCTATACCGCCCGTCGCAAATACCTGAACGCCAGCCATTTCTGCTATAATCATGGTGGCAGCTACGGTCGTCGCGCCTGTTTGCGCGGTAGCGATTAGATACGGCAAATCTCTACGGCTCGCCTTGATAGCAGCCGTACCGAGTTGCCCGAGTTGCGTTATTTCGTCGGGCGTTAAGCCTGCTTTAAGTACGCCGTTGATGACCGCAATCGTACACGGAACTGCGCCGTTGTCGCGCACGACTTGCTCTACTCGAAGCGCGGTTTCCACGTTACGCGGGTACGGCATGCCGTGCGAAATAATGGTCGATTCTAACGCGACTATCGGTCTGCCGTTCGCTTTTGCGACAGCTACTTCGGGCGAAAGCACGGCTTGAATTGTATTCAACATAATGTTATTGTAAGGTGAAAATGAATTTTATTATAACTGAAAGAGATATTTTAGCCTAGTTTTATCGCTACAAAGATATAAAAATAAAAATAAATAAATTTTTTTCAATAAAAGTTTGCAAGTTTAAAAAACGTGCTTACCTTTGCAGTAGTTAATGCAAGTAATTAACTTACGATAATTGAAGAGTAGTTTGGAATACCATGACAAAATAATGGAAAGAATATCAGAAGATAACATCAAATATATTATAGGTTATCATACACAGGAGCATAGAGGCTCACACAGCACCTTACAAAATCCTATAAAATGTATAGGAGAAGATGCTTGGATAGGAACAGGGTATTATTTTTGGACAGAAGTTGAGTTTGCCCATTATTGGGGACAAGATTTTAAGATGAAAACAGGTGCTTACGATATTTATAAGGCTAAGCTAAGTTATGAAAAATGTATCAATGCTGTTTTTGATGAAGAGGGCTATTTGTTTTTAAGAGAAAAAGTTGAGGAAACAATTTTGTATTTTAACGATAAAGGTATTTCAGTAAATTTACAGCAGGTAAATGATTTTTTAGCAGAAAATATTTGGGGTAATATTGGTGTAGAGGGCATAATTTATGATGATAAGCCCGTTAATCCAAGACGAAAAGATAGAGTTTATTCTGTTATTCCTAATTTATATTATAAAAAACGAATTCAAGTAGTGATTTTTAACATAGAAAATATATGTAATTTCACATTATATTTACAACAACAAATTTAAAGTATAAATAGTATGCTTGATTATAAAAAATTGAAAACAGACTTCACACAAAAACTCTTAGAGTTTGACAAACGAGATCTGCTTAGATGGATAAGACTTGACGAAAGCAGACAGTTAGATAAGTTACTTTGCGGAGAAACTGTTTTATTATTCTACTTAACAAAAAAAGTAACAAAAATTACTGATAATCGCGAAAATAGAACAGTCGACGAAAGTTCTGATTTCGCAACAGCCGCCTAAGTTATGAGTAATCAGATTAGATTAAGCCAGGTTCAGGTAACAAGCCTAAGTTTAAATGTTGATACGTTTAATAAAGATATTACTAGTGAATTTGGAACAAAATTGCGTTTTGAGGCAGTTTATCACACAGAAAATCAAAATAATTTTGCCATAGTTTTCGATTTAGAACTTGAAAATGAGGAAAGTGCTTTTGTTTTGAAACTTAAAGCAACCGCTCATTTTGAAGCCGATAATTTAATTGATGACGATTTTAAAAGTTCTCCATTCGTGAAAATAAGTGCGCCTGCAATAGCATTCTCTTATATAAGAACATTTATCTCAAATTTGACATTGAATTCGGGTTACGAAGCAATTATGTTGCCTTCTTTTAATTTTATAAAAATGTCAGAGGAAAGAGAGGAGGAAAAGTAAAAATGTTAATACCTGTTAAGGGTCTTTATCGGTCAAGCGCATATAAGTTGCGATTATAGTTGTTGAAATCATATTGCGAAAGTAGCTCAGTTGGTAGAGCACGACCTTGCCAAGGTCGGGGTCGCGAGTTCGAGTCTCGTCTTTCGCTCTAAGGAAAAACAAATGAAGTCTTGTAGGGTCAGCCTTACAAGACTTTTTTTGTTTTGTATCGTTGTGTAACACTAAACCATGAACCATATTTTAGATTATATGCAGTACCAAACCGCGTTGCAGCTTCGGACGGTGGCGGACAGAACGCGCCGCGAGGTGTGGGACGCGCCGCGCCGCGCCTATGTCGCACTTACGCCCGAGGAATTGGTACGGCAATTGGTCTTGCAATATATGGTACAAACGTGGCGGCTGCCGCTCACGCATACGCGCACTGAGTACGCGCTCACGATAAACGGACAACCAAAACGCTGCGATATTTTGGTTTTTGACCGACAAACGCGCCCGTTTTTGATGGTAGAATGCAAAGCGGCGAGCGTCAAAATAGACGAAACGGTGTTTTTTCAAGCCGCGCAATATAATTTAACACTCGAAGTCCCTTTTTTTATGCTCACTAACGGAATTATGACTTATATTTGCGAACGCAAAACGGACGGCAATTATGGTTTCGTAACCGATATTGATGCCATGATTGCGCAGTATATATAAGATTATAAGATGTAAAGTAGTAGCCTTCCGCCTATGAATTATTTGGAATACATAGAGTTGTTGCCCGAATGGGCGCACGACCTTTTGGGGTTGGAGCTGCCGCATAAAGAAAGTTTAGATGCGTATATCGACTTCATTCTACCCAAAATATATTACCTCGGCGAAGACCTCGGCGAGTATCATTACTATGTAGATACGCCTTGGAAAGAGGTGCGCGAAGACGCGGATTTTCACGAACACATCGTACATATCTTCAAAGAACCCGCCGTCCCGTTTCACGTCAAGGCAAAAACCGAAGACGACGGACCCGATTATATGCGCTTAGTGAACGGCGAAGGTCCGAAAGGAAAATGGATGTTTGTTGCCAAAACCAACTTATTGCTCATCAAACAAGCCGCCGTCCCGAGTATGCAACAGGTGCTAAATAGCTTCGAGTCGTATCAATTAAAGTTCCTAAGCGAAGATTTTTTTATACTGCAACGCTACGGCGTGATACACAAAGAGGGCGACACGAAGTACATTGTGATGGGTCGGGAGGCGCGTGTCCGCTACATGGAATGGCGCGAATGTATGGATTTATTGTACAATACTTATCGGTATAATATGGTGTATTTGGCGTTTGCGAGTACCATTATCGGCTTTTTGCTGCTGGTACTTTATTTTTCTGTATAATGAAATAGTGATTAACGATTAGTTATTAGAGTTCAGTACCGTCGTTAATTGCACACACTAATCTTAATCTAATCGTTAATCACTGAACACTAATCGTTAATCACTGAACACTATTTTTATGACCCTCAATCCTTCTTGGCAACCTGCGCTACAAAGCGAGTTCGCGCAGCCGTATTTTCAAATTATACAGACGTTTTTGAAAAAAGAACGAGCAAGCGGAACAGTCGTTTGTCCGCCCGAAGAGCTGATTTTCAGCGCGTTTGACCGCACGGCGTTCAACGACGTGAAGGTCGTGATACTAGGTCAAGACCCGTATCATAATATCGGTCAGGCGATGGGCTTGTCGTTTTCTGTGCCGCGCGGCGTAGCCGTGCCGCCGAGTTTGCAGAACGTATATAAGGAGTTGCAGAGCGATTTGGGCATCGCGCCGCCCGCTACGGGCGACCTCTCTGCGTGGGCAGCGCAAGGCGTTTTTTTGCTTAACGCAACGCTAACCGTAGCCGCACACAAAGCCAATTCGCATAGCAAAATCGGCTGGGAAACCTTTACTAATAAAGTCATCAAATGTCTTTCGGACGACCGCGAACACTTGGTTTTTATACTCTGGGGCAAATTCGCGCAAGCCAAATCCGCTTTTATAGATACCGAAAAACATTTGGTATTGATGGCGGCGCACCCGTCGCCGTTAGCGGGCAACGCCTTTCAAGGCTGCAAGCATTTTTCGCTCGCTAACGATTATTTATTAGCACACGGAAAAGAAAAAATTAATTGGAATGTGTAAAACTGCAATATTTTGCGGTTCTACGACGATTAGTGTTCGCCGCGATTGACACGTTGCGGGAACGTTTAGGTAGAGACAAGGCATGCCTTGTCTCTCCTGCAAAATCAAAGAAATTTAAGAATTTTCAACAACCATTCCATGAAAAAAACAATCATCAGCACACCTAACGCGCCTGCCGCTATCGGACCTTACCATCAAGCGAACGCCTTTGGCAATATGCTTTTTGTGAGCGGACAAATCGCGCTGAATCCCGCCACGGGCGAACTCGTGCAAACCGACATCGCCGCCGAAACCCGTCAAGTACTCGACAACCTCAAAGCGGTAGTAGAAGCGGCTGGCTCGAGTCTCGAGAAAATACTCAAATGCTCCGTTTTTGTGACAGATATGAAGCAATACGCCGATATCAACGCCGTTTATGCCGAGTATTTTCCGCAAGTGACCGCGCCTGCCCGCGAGTTAGTGCAAGTCGCCGCGCTGCCGCGCTTCGTAAACGTAGAAATTTCCGCTATCGCTTATCTGTAAAAGCTGAAAGCTATGAACTGAAAGCACTAAACTAAAAAACTAAAAAAAATGTGCTATCCTAAAAAAGGTTGACGGAGCAGTCCCTTACCAACCATGGTTATAGAACAAAAAGAGTATGTCACAAATTCGGGTAATTCGGATAAAAA
>JAYWGJ010000085.1:0-3134 GCA_043778315.1 Saprospiraceae bacterium
TACAATTTCATCTACCATTTGAGCGATTTGACGCAAGCGGTCGCGGTTGAGCGAGTAGTAAATAAATTTACCGCTACGGTGCGTAATCACGACCCCCGAACTGCGTAAAATAGCTAAGTGCTGCGACGCAACCGACTGCTCGAGACGGAGGCGAACGAATAAATCAGTGACAGACATTTTATCTTGCTCGTCGAGCATATCAATAATGGACTGACGCAACTTATGGTTTACGGCACGAAGCACCAGCACTCCCTTGCGCAATTCTGAATAATCTAATAAGGTTTCTTTTTTTCCGCCTTTTAGGGTGATTGATTCGTTTTTGCTCTTTTTCATTGTACCCGAATTTTTCATGACTGAATTCATATTTGGTTGATTTTGATAAGGTTTCTGCGTTTATATTGATTAACTATTTTGATAACATATTACATTTATCTTATTCATAAACAACAAGTGTGCCAATTATTTATAATTTGTATTATTTATAAAAAACAGCGAGTTATTTATATAAAAAAAAACGTAACATATTTAACAAGACGCAAAAACAATACCATAAGGTTGTACAATATACATTATTTTTTTTTATAATACCTTATGTCACACTTTTTGTGATGTTTGCACCTTTGAGATAGTTAGGTTCGTAGTAGGCTATATCTACAAATTTCTGATTATCAATTTTTTGTAATATATCGGGCAGCAAACCTGCTGCTGTAGATACCGACGGACGCACCAAAAAATGAGCGTTGATTTTCAATATTTCTGTGCATTTTTCTGCGCCGTTGCCACAAAACACAATTTGGTCGTAGCCCTCGATATTGTGACTCCGTAAAAACACATTTTCGAAATCCGTATCTATAATTACGGCTTGTATTGGCGTGAGCGCAACGCCGTTTAGGTCGTAAATAGCGGTGTAAACCTCCATTCTTCGAGCGTCAATCATCGGACAAAAAAGCGTTTTTTTATCGCTATAATCAAACCTATTTTTTTCCATTTCTGCGATGCCGCGCAACGTATCGGCGGCTATCAGATGCGCGCCCGACGCGTAGCAAATTCCTTTCGCAGTAGCCGCGCCGATGCGCAAACCTGTGTACGAACCAGGTCCGTCACTTACTGCTACGGCGTACAATTGCTGCGCCATAATGCCTTGTTTTTGGAGTACTTCGGCGATTAACAACGTCAGGTTTGAGGCGTGCGCGTTCGTCGCTTCGGCGGTTGCGGTTATTTTTGTTTCGCTTGCGGTTATTTTTGTTTCGCTAACTTGCGCGAGTGCAACCGAACAAATATCGGTCGTTGTTTCTATTATTAGAATAAATGATTTGGACATATTGAACAATTTTTGTTTAATAATAATTGTTTAAAAATATATAAATATCAATTTTACAATTAAATATAAAATTATAAAATTAGTATATGAATATTCATATCAAAATAATTACTATCTATAAAACGATATTTTTTGAGTAAAGGTTGCTCGAGGTTTTCAGCATATTTTTGAATGCTTACTAAAAATGCAGTCACCCGACGAGAGCAACTGCATTTTTAATACCACTAAATTTTTATAATTATACTACACTTTTGTGCGTAATTTAATAATCGGGACTATCATTTCTTCTAGCGAAATGCCGCCATGCTGAAACGTATTGCGATAGTAATTATTGAAATGATTGTAGTTATTTGGGTACAAAAAGAAGGTATCTTCTTTCGCAAAAATAAACGTACTGCTCACATTTGGGCGCGGCAGCCCTGCCTTTTCGGGCTGTTTTATCTCCAATACGTCTTGATTATTGTACTGTAAATTGCGCCCTACTTTGTAGCGCAGATTAGCGGTCGTTTCGCGGTCGCCTATCACTTTCGACGGCTGTTTGACGCGGATAGTGCCGTGGTCGGTAGTCACGATGAGCTGAAACGGCTTGTGTACAATTTTGCGGAGCGCGTCCCAGAGCGGTGAATGCTCGAACCACGAGCGCGTCAGCGAGCGGTAAGCGGTTTCGTCGCCAGCCAATTCTTTCAACACTTCCATCTCGGTTCGGGCGTGCGAAAGCATATCTATAAAGTTGTAAACGATAACCGTGAGGTCGTTTTTTAAGTAATTTTGCATATTATCTTGCAACGCTTTCGCGTCGTTCACATTCGTCACTTTATGGTAATCCCATTTTATCGGTTTGCGAAATAGGCGCGTGATTTGCTCGCCGAGTAGCTCGCGTTCGTACATATTTTTGCCGCCTTCTTCGTTGTCGTTAAGCCACCATTGCGGGTATTTTTTCTGTATTTCGCTGGGCAATAAGCCCGAAAATATCGCATTTCGACTGTATTGCGTTGCCGTTGGCAATATGCTAAAAAAGTAATCTTCGTTTTCTACCCTAAAAAATTCGGAGAGCATCGGCTCTATTATTTTCCATTGGTCGAACCGCAAATTATCTAAAAGCAACATGATTGTGGGCAGTTCGTTGGGCTGCAGCTCGGGCAATATTTTGCGGCGCATGAGATTGTGCGACTGCGTCGGCGTGCCATGGTCTTCGGGGTTTTGCATCCAATCCATGTACTTTTTGTCTACAAATTTGCTAAAATCGGCGTTCGCACCTGCTTTTTGCGAAGCCAAAATATCCGACATTTGGTCTATTTTGGACGCATCTAAACGGAGTTCCCAACTGATAAGTTTTTTATACACATCTGCCCAACCCGCGCAGTCGTTCACCGAAGCGACCTCCATAGACAGGTTGCGAAACTCCTGCTGATACTCCTGCGTCGTGCGCTCGCGGACGAGGCGTTTATTGTCAATAATTTTTTTGAGCGTCAGCAATATTTGGCTCGGATTGACGGGTTTGGTCAAATAATCTTGGATTTGCGCACCAATCGCCTCCTCCATGATGTGTTCGGCTTCGTTTTTGGTAATCATCACTATCGGAATCAGCGTATTGAAGCCGCGAATGCCGCTTACGGTCTCCAAACCCGTGATACCAGGCATACTTTCGTCCAAAAAAACGACATCATAATCATTTTTTTGCTCCAATTCCTCCAAAGCGTCGTGTCCGTTCGTCACGGTAGTCACATCGTAGCCTTTTTGTTGCAAAAAAGCGATTTGCGGCTTCAAACGGTCTATCTCGTCGTCCGCCCACAAAATTTTTATTTTGTCCATT
>JAYWGJ010000086.1:0-3126 GCA_043778315.1 Saprospiraceae bacterium
CGACGAACACCTCAACAAAATGGCTGCGCTCGGCGGCGCGCAATCTGCGTATCAATTGATGACTTTGATGACTTATTTTCACGAAGGGCATTACAAAACAACGGATTTGGAAACCTATGGCAACAGCTACAAATTGCCTTCGTGGAACGGCGCGGGCGGCGGTCGCTCAGGGACGGTTCGACGACGGTAAATACATGGTTTAAGGCGTTGTGATATACTTATTTCAACTATTCTTTTGATTTTATGTGTAAAAAATTTGTCTTTTGGACGTTTTGGTTTACCTTTGCATTTAAGAGCAAGTTTTTTGCGCTGTAATATAATCAATTAATCAAAATCAATAAAAAATGGCTTCTACTTCCGAAATCAGAAACGGTTTGTGCATCAATCATAGTCACGATATATGGACGGTCGTTGAGTTTATGCACGTCAAACCGGGTAAAGGAGCAGCGTTTGTGCGCACCAAATTAAAGAGTTTGACGAACGGTCGCGTACTCGAGCAAACTTTCCCTTCGGGACACAAAATTGACGAAGTGCGCGTAGAGCGTCGCTCGTTTCAGTTTTTGTACAACGACGAAGCGGGCTTCAACTTCATGGATTTGGAGTCTTACGACCAAGTAGCAATCGATGGCAAATTGATAGAAGGTGCGCAGTTTTTGAAAGAAGGCACGCTCGCTACTATATTGTACAACTCGAACAACGGCGCGCCGCTCACTTGCGAAGTGCCACAAAAAATGACGCTCGAAATAACTTATACCGAACCTGGTATGAAGGGCGATACCGCTACTAATACGCTCAAAGCGGCGACCGTAGAAACAGGCGCGAATATCCGCGTACCCTTATTTATCAATGTAGGCGATAGTGTGGTAGTGAATACCGCCGACGGCTCTTATATAGAACGTGCAAAAAAATAATTTTATTAATATAATGTATTGAATATCATAATTTTACCAACTAGTAATTATGGATTACAAACAAATTCAGGAGTTGATTCGTCAACTCAATAAGTCGAATATCGCGGAGTTCAAATACGAAACCGACGCATTTAAAGTTACTATTCGTACCAACGAATATCATAAAGAGGGGCAATCGGTCACTCCTATGATGATGGCTGCTCCGCAACAGTATATGCAGTCTGCGCCAATCGCACCTGCGCCGACAGCACCCTCTGCGCCCGTAGCAACTGCTACGCCTGCGGCGGCAGACGACAGCAAATTACTGACCATAAAATCGCCGATGGTAGGTACGTTTTACCGTTCGGCGGGTCCAGGCAAACCCGTATTTATGAAAATTGGCGATACGGTGAGCGCGGGTTCGGTCGTTTGTATCGTAGAGGCGATGAAATTATTTAACGAAATAGAATCAGATGTGACTGGTACTATCGTTAAAATTTTGGTCGATGATGCGTCGCCGATTGAGTATGATCAACCTTTATTTTTGGTTGAACCAAAGTAAGTAAAGTTGTCCAAAATAATTAACTATATATACTTATGTTCAAAAAAATACTAATAGCTAATCGCGGTGAAATCGCTTTGCGCGTCATTCGTACTTGCAAGGAGATGGGTATTGCGACGGTCGCGTTGTACAGCACCGCCGACCGCGACAGTCTGCACGTTCGGTTCGCCGACGAAGCGGTTTGTATCGGGCCGCCGTCCTCCAAAGAGTCGTACCTCAATATACCGCGTATCATGGCGGCCATAGAAATCACTAATGCTGATGCGGTTCACCCTGGCTACGGTTTTTTGTCAGAAAACGCTGAGTTTGCGCAAGTTTGTGCCGATTACGGCGTAAAATTTATAGGACCGACGCCCGAAATGATACGCCGTATGGGCGATAAAATCACGGCAAAGGAAACCATGATTGAAGCAGGCGTACCCGTAGTTCCGGGCAGTAAGGGCTTGATTTTGGACATTGCGGACGGTTTGGCGGTAGCCGAAACTATCGGTTATCCCGTTATTTTGAAAGCTACCGCAGGCGGTGGCGGAAAAGGTATGCGCATCGTTTGGAAGCCCGACGAACTCGAGGAGGCGTGGAATAAAGCACGTCAAGAGGCGGGTGCGGCTTTCGGCAACGATGGTATGTATTTAGAAAAATATGTGGAAGAGCCGCGCCATATCGAGTTTCAAATCGCAGGCGACCAATTTGGTAATGTCTGTCATTTATCAGAGCGCGACTGCTCGATACAACGCCGTCACCAAAAACTAGTAGAAGAATCGCCGTCGCCGTTCATGACCGACGAACTCCGCCTGAAAATGGGCGAAGCCGCCGTGAAAGCAGGGTCGTATATCAACTATGAAGGCGTGGGAACGGTCGAGTTTTTGGTGGATAAATACCGCAATTTCTATTTTATGGAAATGAATACGCGGATACAAGTAGAACACCCTGTTACTGAGGAAGTTATAGATTATGATTTGATAAAAGAGCAAATAAAATTGGCGGCTGGCGTGCCTATTTCGGGTAATAATCACCTGCCTTTGCTTTGCGCAATGGAGTGCCGCATCAACGCGGAAGACGTGTACCACGATTTTCGTCCGTCACCCGGCAAAATCACGTCTTTTCATACGCCGAAAGGTCACGGGGTGCGCGTAGATACGCACGCATATTCGGGCTATGTAGTGCCACCGTTTTACGACTCGATGATTGCCAAAGTGATATGCCGCGCTCAAACCCGCGAAGAAGTTATCCGAAAAATGGAGCGCGCCTTAGACGAGTTTATCATCGAGGGCATCAAAACGACCGTTCCGTTTCATCAAAAATTGATGAAAGACCCGCAGTTTCGTGCAGGGAATTTCACCACGGCGTTTATCAACACGTTTGATTGGACGAGTGCGCCCGTAGTGGAGAAAAAATAAATTTTTGGGGTTTATTACGAATATAAAAAATTTATTTGGTAATGTCAAATAATGCGTATAACTTTGTAAAATAAAAAGAACATAAACTAAAAAAGTACAAAAGACAAAGGTTTTTTCAAAACATATAGTAGCTACTACTAAACTTAATTTCTCGAGTCAAAAACCACCAATTTTAAAGCGGAGAAAGAATGGGTTTAGAAGGTGCGCACCGTATAGGTACGCTCCTTCGCCTATTTTATTATTTCTCTGCGTGGTGCTTGGTGGTACCTTGGCTCGA
>JAYWGJ010000087.1:0-8728 GCA_043778315.1 Saprospiraceae bacterium
ATAAGGGACTGAATATTGTCACGCAGAATTTTGAGTCAAAACAAGGCAGATTTGAGGCGCGATGCTGTGCATCGTAACGATAAATCTAACGCAGTTTTGCCTCAAAAGGCAAGTGTAGAATACAGTCCCTTATTTTGGACGCGTTCCATAGCTATTATTTAGTGAATTTATGATGAAATGATTGAATAATATTCGGGTCTTTTTTTAAAAGGCAGAGTATAAAAATTGGATTGACATTAGCAAAATTAGCCTTTCCTTGTCGGAAACCAATTTTATCATCACCCTTAATTTTATCGGGCTGTATGCTATTATCGACCACTCGTATTGCGGCAAATGGAAACATATCTTTTCGTTTCAAATACGCTATAAAATGCCCTAATTTGTAGTCTTCTTCCGAAAGTAACGGAGATAGTTGTTTCATAACTTCTTGCAGCCACAACATAGATATTGGGTTGCCTACCAAATCTAAAAAATCATCACTTTTTAGTTCTAATACCGCTTCAAAAATCATATACTTTCGCTTATACCTCTTGTTGCCGTGTGTATATGCTACCGCCATATTATTATCAAAAAAATAATAACCCGACCCCAAAACCTTACGTTTTTCTTGGTCTGCGTAAGAATGTTGGGAGAAAAAAAGGTGCATTAGATTGCACTTCCTCCACCGTTCCATTATTTTCGCAAGTATGGAAAGCAATTATTTTCATATTTGAAGCAATATTATTTAGTAAAGATACGCTTTTTTAACAAATTCAAAAATAATTACAAAAACTATTTTAACACCCTCAAATCTACACCTGTGCCTTAACTTTCACCACAAAAAACCACCTATAATGTTAATAAATAAAAAATAATTAATATCCTTACTCGATTAATATAAAAAATAGCGTACCTTTGTGGTCTAATCTCGTAAGAGAGGGGGCAATAGCTCCCTCTTTTTTGTTAAACCTATTTATATTACTGCTACAACAGCGAAAGCAGAAGCGAACATGGAAGCGAAAATAAAAGCCTTAGTAGAGCAAAAAATCAACGATACGCCCGACGAACTCGAGGGTTGCTATGTGGTGGAAGTGGTGTGTAGCAAAAAACACAGCGTTGGCACAAAAATTGAGGTGTTTGTGGAGGGCGACAACGGCATCAACATCACGCAATGCTCGCGCCTCAACCGCTATTTGCAACACGTTTTTGATGAAACGCCGACCGAATGGTTCGGCGAAAGTTACGGCTTAGACGTGTCGTCGCCTGGCGTAGGCAGCGCGCTAAAAGTGCATCGGCAGTATATCCGAAATATCGGCAGAACGATAGTCGCTACCTTATTAGACGGCATGGTCGTAGAGGGAATTTTGGCGGCAGCCGACGAAGAAAACCTATCCGTAGAGCGCGAAGTAACGACCGTGAACGAGAAGAAAAAGAAAATAAAAGAGCTAATTACCGTAGTAATACCGTTTATTGGCATAGAAAAAGCAAAAATAAAAGCGACTTTTTAGCGTAGCGGCGTTCGGGTTTTAACCCGAACAAAATAAGATAGGTGCGGGTTAAAACCCGAACGCCGTTCAAATAATGTATTTCGCATTTTAATAAAAATATTCATTGGCAATTTGTGTTATAATTTTAATATAATTCATTATAATTACAACACAAAACGCTGATTTTCTGTTAATTATCTATTTATGAACTTAGTAGATTCATTTGCTGAATTTAAAGAAATGAAAAACATCGAGCGACCTGTAATGATACGGGTACTCGAGGATGTTTTTCGTACCCTCATTCGTAAGCGTTACAGCTCCGACGAAAACTTCGACGTGATAATGAACCCCGACAAGGGCGACTTAGAGATTTGGCGCAGACGCGAAATCGTGGAAGAAGGCGAGGCACAAGACGAGCTGACGCAAATCACGCTCTCCGAGGCGCGCAAAGTGGAAGCCGATTACGAAATAGGCGAAGAGTGCTATCAGCAGTTTTACCTCGAGGATTTCGGTCGCCGCTCTATCATGGCAGCGCGTCAGACCTTGGTGTCGCGGATTATGGAACTCGAGAAAGACGAGATTTTCCGCAAATACAGCGAGCGATTAGGCGACCTCATAGTCGGCGAAATCAGCCAAGTAAGCAAAAAAGAGTTACTGGTTGTAGATGACCATACTGGCAACGAGTTGCTGTTGCCGAGAGCGGAACTCATCAGAGGCGATTTTTACCGCAAGGGTGATGTGATACGCGCCGTTGTTAGCCGTGTAGATAACAAAAACGGTACGCCGTTAGTGGTGCTTTCGCGCACCGACGGTAAACTTTTGGAGCGACTTTTGGAGCAAGAAGTACCCGAAATTGAGGACGGATTGATTACCATAAAAGGCATAGTACGGCAGCCGGGCGAGCGCGCAAAAGTAGCGGTAGAAAGCTACGACGAGCGCGTAGATCCAGTCGGCGCGTGCGTAGGCGTAAAGGGTTCGCGTATTCACGGCATCGTCCGCGAACTCCGCAACGAAAACATAGATATTATTAGTTTTACCACCAACCGCGCCTTATTTGTGCAGCGCGCACTCACGCCTGCGAAGGTGACGAGCGTGGAGTTAGACGAAGCGACGGGCAGAGCATCGGTGTTTTTGCGCCCCGACGAAATATCGAAAGCGATAGGTAAAGGCGGTTTGAACATCAAATTAGCGAGCAAATTAAGCGGCTTCGAAATTGACGTATTTCGCGATACCGACGAAACCGAAGACGACATTGAACTCGACGAGTTCGCGGACGAAATAGAGGCTTGGGTCATCGATGAATTTAAAAAAATCGGTTGCGATACGGCGCGTAGCGTCTTGGCACACAACGTAGAAGAATTGGCGCGCCGCACCGACCTCGAGGAGGAAACGGTACGCGAAGTGTTGGTGATTTTGCGCGAAGAATTGGAGCGCGAAGATGAAGCAGACGACGAGGCAGATGACCAAGAAACCACAGGCGCAGCCGAATAGCTATATATAAATTATGGCAAATCTGCACCCATTATCAAGTATTTTACCAACGCGCCATCGAGCGCACAGCATATTTTTATTTCTAAATATAATAAATGGATATTCGCTTACCGCAATTAGCCAAACAATACAATATTGGGGTGTCACACCTCATCGAGTTCCTCGCGTCTAACGGTCAGAAAGACCTAACGCCTGGCTCTCGCGTTAGCGTCGACGAAAAACTGCGAACACTTTTGGACAAAAACTACCAAAAAGATATTGCGGAGAAGAATGAAGCCGAAAAACTACGTCCAACACCACCACCTCCTGCACCCAAAAGAGTACACGAAGAGCCACCTGCACCAAAGGTCGAACCCGTTGTAGTCGTTGCGCCGAAAGCGGAAACACCAAAAGCAGAAGGTGCTACGCCCAAAGCAGCCGTTATTGCGCCGAAAGCGGAAGTGGAAACACCAAAAACAGCAGCTATCACTTCGGAAGTGGAAACACCGAAGGTAGAGCCTGCCGTAGTGAAATCGCTACCGAGCTTTATCGTTTCGCAACCCGACAAAAACGCACCAAAGCCTACACCCGTCGTTACCAAAAGCGACGCGGCGAAGAGAAAGGACGCGAAACCAAGCATTGAGCAAAAGAAAAAGGAGCAAAATGTGGCAGTCGTTGCGGATAAGCAACCTATCAAAGACAAGCCAAAACAAGATAATAAGCCAAAACCAGAGTCGAAAGCAGTCGTAGTAGATACGCCTGTGCCGCCGCCTGCACCCGAGCCAAGAGTGGAGATTGAGGTGAAACGTGCGCAAGCACCAGAGTTGCGCGGATTGAAGGTGTTGGGTAAAGTAAATATCGAGCAAAAAGAAACACTTAGCGCAGAAGAGAAAAATAATAGACAAAAAGAACGGAAGAAAAAAGAGCGCATAGAGCGACAAGAGCGCGAGCGCAAAGACCAAAATGCTAGACAAACCGCGCAAACCGCGCTCAATAAGCAAAACGAAGCGACCAAAAAAGTAGCAGAAGTACCAAAATCGGACGCACCAGTAGTCGTTGTTAAGCCAGTAGATACAGTTATACGCGCCTCCGACTCCGCCAAACGCTACCAAGCAGGCGGCATGAAAATAGTGGGTAAAATCGATTTACCGACCGTAGAAGCAGCCAATTCGGAAAGCGCAGAAGCCAAAAAACGCAAACGCAAACGTAAAAAAGTGGCGACAGGTCGCCCAGCCGACCTCAATCAATTGGTCGCGAAAGGCGTAGGCGGTACAGCGAGTACGAATACGAACAACCGCCCGTCGAATAACACGAGCGGCGGTGTGCGCAAACCGGGTGTCGGTGTGCCGTTGGCGAACCGTCCGAGCCAAAGCGGTGTAGGTAATAATGCAAATAAAAAACCAGCCGTTGGTGGACGCAGAGATGCAGCACCCGAATTGACTAAAAAAGAGGTTGATGATAAAATCCGCGCTACGCTAGCCAAACTCGGCGGCGGCGGTAAAAATAAACGTGCTAAATCGCGCCGTGACGACCGTGAGCGCAAGCGCGAACGCCAATCGTTGCTCAACGAAGACGAATCACAAGGCAAATTATTGGTAACGGAGTTCGTTTCCGTGTCCGAGTTGGCGAGTTTGATGGATATTGCCGTGACCGAAATCATCAAAACTTGTATGAGTTTGGGTCACATGGTAGGAATCAACCAGCGTTTAGATGCCGAAATCATCGAGATTATAGCGGAGGAGTTTGGCTTCGAGGCGGAGTTCCAAACCGTAGGCTCGCAGTCGGAGCAAGAGGTAGATGATATCGTAGATGAGCCTGCAAGCCTTCTGCCGCGGTCGCCGATTGTGACCGTCATGGGTCACGTCGACCACGGTAAAACATCGCTATTGGATTATATTCACAACAAAAATGTCGTGTCAGGCGAGGCTGGTGGTATCACACAGCACTTAGGCGCGTATGAAATTGTGGTGGGCGAAGAACAACGCAAAATCACGTTTTTGGATACACCTGGTCACGAAGCGTTTACCGCAATGCGGGCGCGTGGTGCGAAAGTGACGGACGTAGCTATCATTTTGATAGCTGCCGACGACGGTATCATGGCAACAACTCGCGAGGCGATTAGTCACGCGCAAGCGGCAAATGTACCGATGATTTTTGCGATAAATAAGATAGATAAAGACGGCGCAAACCCTGAACGTGTCCGCGAACAACTTTCGCAAATGAATATTTTGGTGGAAGAATGGGGCGGACAGTACCAATGTCAAGAAATTGCCGCGAAAAAAGGAACGGGCGTAGATGAGTTGTTAGAGAAAATTTTGCTTCAAGCAGATATGCTCGAACTCACCGCAAACCCCGACCGCGTCGCCTTAGGCACGATACTCGAGGCATCGCAGGAGAAAGGTCGCGGTTATGTTGCCAAATTATTGGTACAAAACGGCTCGCTCCGCAAAGGCGATATTGTTTTGGCTGGGCAACACTGGGGCAAGGTCAAAAATATGTTCGACGAGCAGAATAAGGTGGTGAAAGAGGCAGGTCCTTCTACGCCCGTATTGATACTCGGATTGAGCGGCGCGCCGCAAGCGGGCGATATACTTAAAGTGATGGCGACCGAAGCTGATGCGCGACAAATAGCAGCGAAACGCGCACAAATAGCTCGTAATCAAGAGATTAGAGCAACCAAACGGATTAGTTTGGACGAGATTGCGCGCCGTTTGGCACTCGGCAACTTCAAAGAGTTGCGTCTAATCGTGAAAGGTGACTTTGACGGTTCGGTAGAAGCGTTGTCAGATTCATTGATAAAATTAGGCACGGAGCAAGTCGCGGTTTCTATTATACATAGAGGCGTAGGCGCAATCACGGAGTCAGATGTCAATTTGGCATCGGTTTCTGATGCGATAATCGTGGCGTTCCAAGTCCGCCCTGCGGGCAATGCGCGCCTCAAAGCGGAGCAGGAAGGCGTACAAATCAAAACCTACTCTATCATTTACGAAGCGATAGAGGAAATCAAGATGGCGATAGAAGGTATGCTCGAGCCAACCAAAGAGGAACGCATCACTTGTACGGTGGAAGTACGAAATATCTTCACCGCCAAGAAAATCGGAACAATCATTGGTGGATATGTGCAGGACGGTAAAATATTCCGTAATACCAAAATCCGCGTTATCCGCGATAATATCGTGATATTCCCAATCAAGGAAAATCAAGTAGGCGAAATATCGTCGCTCAAACGGATAAAAGATGATGTGCGCGAAGTAGCGCGCGGCTTCGAGTTTGGTATGGTCATCAAGGACTTTAACGATGTGAAAGAAGGCGACATCATTGAGGGCTACGAAATCGTGGAAATCAAACAAAAATTGTAATCGTATAATAAAATAAAAACTTGCAGTGTGGTAACGCGCTGCGAGTTTTTTTACTTTTTTGGGGGAATATTTTTAAAAATGGCGTAGCTTTGTGAGTGGGGTGATAGTGCTGTATGTAAACAAGTTTTTTGCGTTCATTATGTAGGCGTTTTTTAGAAAAAATGAAAGTAAATTAAACTGATAAAAAATGATTTTTCTTGACATGGTATGGCCCGTACTTTACATAAGTGAAAGTATCCAAAATAAGTTACTATATTCTCACTTGTCTTTTGTCCCAAAACTGCGTTAGATTTGCTTCGCCAGTTCGCTTCGATCGGGTTCGTTACGATGCTAGGCAGCACTTCGTGCGTTCACTTTGTAAATGCGATTTAATATCGTTTTTACTTGTTCAGCCTCAAATCTGCCTCGTTTTATTTTCCTCCCTTACCTTATGGGGAGGCTAGGGGGCTAACAAAATTCTGCGTGATAATATTCAGTAGCTTATTTTCTCTCCATTCCTTATTGATGTAGAAAAAGATAATGAAATTATTAAAGCAATTGAATAAACAAAACCAGGCTATGTGAGGCTAATAAAATTCTGCTCAGTTTTCACTACCTTTGTGCTGTTTTAAAATAAATATATTATAGTATTACATTATATCAATATCCATGGCAAGAACATATATCAAACAATTACTCACTGCGCCGACCGATTTTGTGGGCAGCAGCACGACCGTAAAAGGTTGGATACGCACGCAACGCGGCTCGAAAGGCTTGGGTTTTATAGCACTCAATGACGGCTCGTCGTTCAGCAATTTTCAAGTCGTTTACACCGATGCGTTGTCTAACTTCGCGGACGTAGATAAGCTACTGATTGGTTCGGCGATAAGCGTGACGGGCAATATCGTTGCGTCGCAAGGTGGCGAACAAGCTGCCGAGATGCAAGCGACGAACATCGAGATAGTAGGCGTTGCCGCTAACGACAACCCGATTCAGAAAAAACGCCATACCTTAGATTTTTTGCGCACGATGCCACATTTGCGCGTGCGCACTAATACTTTTATGGCTACTTTTCGGGTGCGGTCGCTTATCGCACACGCTATACACTGCTTTTTTCAGGATAGAGGTTTTGTGTATGTACACACGCCGATACTCACGGGCAACGACGCGGAGGGCGCGGGCGAGATGTTCCGCGTGAGTACTTTTGAGGCGACAAAGCCGCCGATGACCGACGGCAAACACGACCCGAGCAAAGAATTGATGGGTAAAGAGATGTTTTTGACCGTTTCGGGGCAACTCGCGGTCGAGCCGTTTTGTTTTGGCTTCGGCAATGTATATACATTCGGTCCTACTTTCCGCGCCGAACGCAGCAATACGACGCGGCACGCGAACGAATTTTGGATGATAGAACCCGAAATCGCGTTCGCCGACCTCAACGATAATATGCAGTTGGCGGAAGATATGTTAAAATACATTATCAAATATGTGTTGCAACACGCGCCCGATGAAATGCAGTTTTTTAATGACAAGATAGACACAACACTTTTGGAGCGGTTGAAGGGTATTATTAGCAACGATTTTGCGCGCATTACCTACACCGAAGCAATGGAGATTTTGCAAAAATCAGGGCAAACCTTCGAGTACCCGACCGATTGGGGCGAAGCCCTACAAACCGAACACGAGCGGTATTTGGCAGAGGTGCATTTCAAAAAACCAGTCTTTGTGCATGATTACCCGAAAGGGTTCAAAGCCTTTTATATGCGCCTGAACGACGACAACGAAACGGTGCGCGCAATGGATTTGTTAGTCCCCGAAATAGGCGAAATCATCGGCGGCTCGCAGCGCGAGGAGCGACTCGACGTGCTGCTCGAGCGTATGCAAGAGGAGCATCTAAGCCCCGAAGACTATCAGTTTTATGTCGATGTGCGCAAGTTTGGGACGCACCCGCACGCAGGTTTTGGCTTGGGCTTCGAGCGCGCCGTGATGTACATTACAGGCATGAAAAACATACGCGACGTGCTGCCCTATCCGCGCACACCAAATAATGCGTTTTGTTAATATGTACAACAAAATAAGTAATTTTACAACTCAATGTTCTTAGGAATGTTGAGTTGTTTTTTTGGGATTTTAACGGCGAGCAGGTTTCAACCCGCTCATACACATATAGTGGGGGTTAAAACCCGCACGCCGTTGCGCGCCGACCACAAAAATTCTAAAAGAACCTTTTTTAGAAAAAAGGTATTTTCCATTATTTGATTTGTGAATTGTCGGTTTGAGTTTGTGAACCGTTGGTTTGAGTTTGTGTACTGTTTTTTTTATCGATAATAGCTGCGTATCTTTGTGCTAATATTTCACTAAAAATTTCCGCAGCTTACAATCATGGATATTTCAACGCATCTGAAAGTCGTTATCATCGACGACGAGGCGAAGGCACGGCGTATTATGCGCATGATA
>JAYWGJ010000088.1:0-3099 GCA_043778315.1 Saprospiraceae bacterium
GAGTTGCGCGACTTGTCCTGCGGCATGGGCGCACCCGATACAAACTACTTCGTATAATATATCGGTGCGCGATACGGCTCGTGGTTGCGCGACAAGCGACAACGTGATAGTGGAAGTGGTGAATCGCAAAAATGTGTATATTCCAAATATATTTACACCAAACGACGACGACGAAAACGATTACTTTACAGTATTTGCAGGGCGCGGCGTGAAACAAATTCAGGTTTTGAACGTATTTGACCGTTGGGGCGAACAAGTATTCGGCAACGTCAATTTTGCGCCAAGCATACCAAAATCAGGTTGGGACGGCAAGCTGCGCGGGCAACGAATGCACCCGCAAGTATTCATTTACTATGTAAAAATAGAGTACGAAGACGGCAGCGTAGCCGAATTTAAAGGTGATATTACGCTGATGCGATAATTTTTTAGGAATGAAGAGAAAATAAGGTACTGAATATTGTCACGGAGAATTTTGGGTCAAAACAAGGCAGATTTGAGGCGCAATACCTTTGCATTGTAACAAAAATCTAACGCAGTTTTGGCATAAAAGACAAGTGAGAATACAGTACTTTATTTTGGACGCGTTCCTTATAAAGTAGGAATGATGGTTATTGAATCAAAAAATCATCATTCCTATACAATTTCCTACAATAAAATAGGTGATATTTACGTTAGGAAATAATACAAATGTAAATTATTTGAAATTATTTTAAATATTATTACCAATCTAAAAAAAATCCTTATCTTTACATGAAAAATCAAATTAAATAAAAAAATATGAAAATCCAAAAAATATTAACTACTCTTTCGCTCGCAGCAGGTCTTAGCTTCGGAGCATTTGCGCAAGACATTCACTTTTCGCAATACTATATGTCGCCCATGAATCTCAACCCTGCAATGACGGGTGTGATGAATTGCAACGGGCGGTTTATAGCCAATTATCGCAACCAATGGGCGAGTGTGGTCAAGGCAAACGCCTTCAACACTTACGCTGCTTCTTATGATATGTCGATTCCTGTCGGTCGCTCCGATTTCTTCGGCGGCGGTATTTCGCTTTGGGGCGATAAAGCAGGCTCGCTCGATTTCGCAACCGTACAAGCCAAATTGTCGGGTTCGTATAGCAAGCGCATGGGTGGCTACCGCAAAACAAGTCACTACTTAGTAGTAGGCGCGGAAGCAGGTGTAGCGCAGCGTAGTATCGATTTTATCAAGGCGCGTTACGGCAATCAGCACGACGGCGAGGGCGGTTTTAATAGCGCACGCGACGCAGGCGAAGCCTTCACGAATAGCAATTATATTTTTGGCGATGTAGGCGCAGGTATGCTTTGGTTCTCCAACTTTTCTAATGGCAATAATTTGCATATCGGCTTGGCGGCAACGCACCTTAACCGCGCTAATCAGTCATTTAATGGTAACAAATTTGAAGGTTTATACACCAAATTTACCACGCATGTAGGCGGCGAGTTTATGTTTACTAAAAAATTAGGCTTAGTGCCTAACGTAGCCGTGTTTTTTCAAGGTCCTTCAATGGAGCTATTGCCAGGTACAGCTTTGAAATTCAATTTGTCTAAAAACAAACGTGAGTACCAAGCGTTTCAAGTTGGTTTGTGGGGTCGTTTGAACAATCACTACGCCAAAGCAATCGGCACAGATGCCATGATTATCACTACTCGTTTTGATTACAATAATGTAGGTTTAGGCTTCAGCTACGACCTCAATATCAGCGAGTTACGCCCTGCATCTAATATGAATGGCGGTTTCGAATTTAACTTACAATACAAAATTTGTAACGGTTTCAAACGCGCCGACGTTTGTCCGAATTTCTAATTTTTGTAAAAAATAACGAATAAAATACTATTCATGCGGATAGTCGGTCAAACGACTATCCGCATTTTTTTTGTTGCAATATTTCAAAAAAAGCTAAAAAATGATTGTTAAAATTATCAATAAATCCGCACTCGATTTACCCGCTTACGCTACAAGCGGCAGCGCGGGTATGGATTTGCGCGCTAATATCGATGCGGATATTACACTCGCGCCCTTGCAACGTGCTATGATTCCGACAGGCATACATCTCGCTTTGCCCGAAGGCTACGAGGCGCAAATCCGTCCGCGTAGCGGTTTAGCCGCCAAGCGCGGCTTGACCTGCCTCAATAGTCCAGGTACTATTGATAGCGACTATCGTGGCGAAATACACGTTATTTTAGTCAATTTATCGAACGAGCCGCAGACTATAACGCCCGCCGAACGCATCGCGCAAATGGTGGTTGCGCGCTACGAACAAGTAGAATGGCAAGCCGTTATGGATTTAGATGCAACCGAACGCGGCGTAGGTGGCTTTGGCAGTACAGGTCTGAAATAGCGGTTTTTGTAAAAAAATAAACACAATACTGCAAAAAACAAATAAAACATATCAAAAAACCTATTATACGAAAAAAATGATAGTTCTAACTTTGTAAATTCCAAAAATAGTTATACTTTTGTTAATAATTTATTTTTTAACCAAAACATAGAAACTTAAAAGACTTATGCCATGACAGCTACTTTTATCTACACACTCAGTCTTGCGGTGATATACACTACGCGCCGCTTGCTTTTGCACAACACAATCGGCGAAAAAATAATTTGGTGATAGAACGCTTTGGTTTGATTACCATAAACATAATAAATGCAGTTGCTACTCAAAGTAGTGACTGCATTTATTTTTTTATATAATAAAATTTTATATAAAATATGTGACATCATTTTTATAACACTAAATAATGGTTAATTGTAAATACGGCATCATATTTGTTTAGTTAGTAATAAATTCCTATTACTTCCCAAAATAAATAACTATTACTATGCTCCGTTTTATCTTACTCTTAGCTACTTTTTACCTCACGGCGGTCAGTTTGCTTGCACAGCAACCGTTGTATGTAGGCGAAATGCAACATTATCGATTACCAAAGTTGTTGGCTTACAATAATCCTAAAAATATAGAAGGTACGGCTACCGCCGACAAAAACGCGTCGCAAAACGGCTTCTATCCGATTGGGTTTTCGCGCGATTACCGTTTCGCTTACCTTATCGACTACGCCGCAACAGTCGGCTGCGACA
>JAYWGJ010000089.1:0-3095 GCA_043778315.1 Saprospiraceae bacterium
GGAAGGCGACTTGAACCACTTTTTTAGTCATAATTTTGATACGGCGGTCGGACACAAGCAAGAAACAGGAGCTTACGCGAGCATCATAATGGCTTTGCAACTCGCGCCACAAAGCATTTTATTTCTGTCTGATGTGGGTAAGGAATTGGACGCGGCGGCGGCAGTAGGCATGCAAACCATACAATTGGTGCGCGACGCGAAAACAAAACCGAGCGAAAATCACCGTTTTGCCTTCGATTTTAATGATGTGACGCGCCTAATTACGCCTTAAAAGATTTCAAACTTACCTCTTCGCCATCAAAAACGGCATAAGTATAGTAATTCAGCCACTCACCGAGGTTGATGTACCGCGATGTGCCGTTTGGGAGCGGCAGGTCGAGCGGCAAATGTCGGTGTCCAAAAATAAAAAAATCGTAGTGTTTTTGCTGCAATTTACGAACGCAATATTGATACAACCATTCTTTTTCTGCACCCAAAAACACTTTATCGCCCGCGCTGTTTGCCTTTCGGCTGCGTTGCGACATAAAATTAGCGAAGCCAATGCCTAAATCTGGGTGGATTAAACCAAATAAAAATTGACAAATCGGATTAGCGAATACCCGTTTCAAAATTTTGTAACCTGTATCGTTTGGACCTAAGCCGTCGCCGTGACCAATAAAAAACCGCTTACCGTTCCACTCGCGTTCTATCGGTTTTTTGAATACGGGAATGCTGAGTTCGTCCTCAAAATAGCCAAATTGCCACATATCGTGGTTACCCGTAAAGGCAAAAATCGGAATATTTTGGTCGCGTAGCTCCGCTAATTTGCCGAGCAACCGAACGTAACCTTTCGGGACAACGGTTTTATATTCGTACCAAAAATCAAAAATATCACCTACAATATATATTTCGGCAGCGTCGGTTTTGATACTATCAAACCACGCTAAAAGCCGCTTTTCGCGCGCCCTGCTCTCTGCGAGCGACGGTACGCCTAAGTGAAAATCGGAGACGAAATATATTTTTTTGGACGACATTAATCAATATTTTTTGTGCTTAAGTGTATGTTTTAAATTAGGCGTGATTATCGAGAACGCCGAAAAATAGTTAAAACGTAGCAAAGCGTAGGTTTAAGCTATTTTCAAGTGTAGATAAATAATCACAACTAATTTATTTCAGCTACTTATTCGCTATCTTTAAACGGGTGACGTTGCTGCCAAACTAAGGGTTTGGGTTGCAAAAACGTAAATAAACGATGAATTAACGTGTTCGAAACCGTGTTGCGATGTCGCACATAATTAAACATTTGGTACGGCACTGCGCCTACCGAACTCTTGATTTCTAATGCGGTTCGCGCATAAATGATGTGCGCTACGCGCCAATCGATACCCGTTTTGAGTATTTCCAAGAGCATATTAAAATACAATTGATGGCTCGCGTTGTAACTGCTATCTAAACCCAAAAAATGCGCGTCTAAGCTATCATGACTTTTTATCATGGTACAAAAACCGACCATTTCCTGCTGTGCGTTGAAGTAGCCTTTTACCAAAAAATCGCTTTTTAGTTCGCGTTTTAACGCGACAAAATAGCCTTCCGTCAGTTTTATTAAATTAAATTCCGCTTGATTCGTAATTGCTTTGTACAATTGGTGCATCGTGGTTTGGTGCGTCACTAAATCGTCTAATTCGAGGCTTCGACACTCCAATTCTGCCATTTTTTTGAAGCCGCGCCGCACCCGAACGCGGTATTTAGAGCCGATAGCCGCCAAATAATCATCAAAAGTACGCCAATTGGCATCAATATTCATCAGCATATTGGGCTGTACGATAAACTCGTGGCAGCCGCCGTCGGTGATAAACGCGTCGATACTCGGCTTGGAGCTTTCGTAAAACTCCTTAAAAAGCGTCATTTTTATATCAATATTCAACTCCTTTTGCAGCAATTTACGCGCTGCTTCTACGCCTTCGTTGAGCATTTTCACCTGCGTAGCCGCGTTGATGTGTTGCGCGAAAGCGGAAGTATTTTCGCCTGTTGCTAATAAATTGCCACAGACAAAGCTATAAAAATGAACGTTTTTAGATACAAATTCCTTGAAAAACTTACCTAATGAGGCAAATAAACACTCGTCGCCGTTGAGCGGTTCGCGCGAAATACTTTCTGACGCATTAAATTCTATCAATTGACAATACGCCAAACCGACGGGCGTTTGTTGTTGGTAAAATACCAAATATATCGGCTGACAATCGGACGGCGGACATTGCTCGATAGCGGATAAAAACGGCAACTCGAGCAGCGCGTTTTTTTGGTGCGCCGTCGTTTGCCACAAACTGTACGGAATATCGCTTATCTTATGAAAAACCTTTACCTCGAAACGGTCGTCGCCGAGCGTTTGCGCGAGCGTACTGCGAAATAGCGGAGCTAATCGCTGTGTAGTACAGGCGGGCGAGCAGATAGAGGAGGCGATAGAGGAGAACACGCGGTATTGTTTAGGGACAGAATATTGTTGAAAATCTTAGAATTATTTACGACAATTAAACGCCAATAGTTTTAAAATGTTCCATAAAAGCGGCTATTTCTTGGCGCACTCGCGCCGTTGGCAAACCCATCACGTTAGTGTAACTGCCTTTTATGCCTGTTACAAAGTTCAGTCCGAGCCAATCTTGAATACCATAACTGCCCGCTTTATCCAACGGATTATAGTTTTTGATGTAAAATAAAATATCGTCGTCGCTCATCGCGGCTACCGAAACGTGGGTTATTTCACTAAACACCAATTTTTTAGTTTGTGACAACAAGCAAACGCCCGTCACTACGCGATGTTCTGTATTTTGCAAACTGCGGAGCATCAGCAGCGCGTCCGCTTCGTTTTCGGGTTTATTAACCACCTGATTGCCGAGCAGCACGACGCTGTCGGCGGTGAGCAGCAGGTCGTCGGCGTGCGTCAAAAAGTTGCGACAAGCCAACGCCTTTTTCTCTGCCAAAAACGGCGCGACCGCTTCGGCTGCCATTTCGGGCGGAAAGGACTCGTCGGTATCTTGGCTTTGTACCACAAATTGATAGCCGCTTTCGTGCAGCAATTGACTGCGGCGCGGCGACTTAGAGGCTAAAATTAAGCGCAT
>JAYWGJ010000090.1:0-3085 GCA_043778315.1 Saprospiraceae bacterium
GCAGGCAACGAGTATTGTTGGGCGCAAAGCTACTTGAAAAACGGCGTGGTGAGTACGCGCACTTATCCGTGTTTTGGCGGTCCGATGTTTGTCCCGATACGGAAATAAAAGACACTTTTGCCTCAAAAATCTTTGTGTTTGAAAAAAATCTTTTGTCTCCAAACCCGCTATACTCAACAATTAAACCATAAAATTTCATTAATAATATAATATAGACTTATGCGATTAAAAACCATTTTAATGCTAATAACGGTGGCAATTGCTGCCGCTAACTTCACAGCTTGCAAGACGAGCAAAACTGCTGCGAGCAGTAAAACTAAGGTAGAAAAAAGTGCGATTTCGGACGCGCTGATGCGTATGCTCGGCGGCGGCTGGGAGATGGTAGGCGTGACGATGGACGGCAAAACGCTGCCATTACCCACCAAAGAACAAGCAGAAATATCGTTTAATAAGGACAAAATGATGCTTTCCGCATTAGGTAGAAAGGAAAGTACGCCGTTTATGATTACCAAAAATAAGGATATTGTAGCTGCCGAAAACCCGACCGACCGACCTATGCACATCGCGTCGCTCACGCGCACCGACCTGGTACTTACTTTTAACGGCAGCAACGGCAAGCCGATAGAGATGACTTTTCTTCACAAAAATTAAAATAAACGACCCATGCGTATTCGCTTTTTTTTATTGGCGACAAGCGGCATGATTTGCCTTTTCGCTTGCGCTAACGAACCCAAATCCGACCCTGTTTTGCAACTCGATGCCCTAAAAGGTAAATGGAATTTGCAAACTGCGCTCCGCGATAGCTCCGCAACAGGGACCCTTGACGGGACGTGGCTCGATTTTCATGCCGACGGGACGATGAGTACAAACCTGCCACTTTCCGCCGACTCGATAGTCCACTCTAAGTTCCAGCTCAGCCCGCGCCTTATTCGCTGCACCGATGTCAAACTCGATTTCGTAGTCGACAGCAGTTCCGCAAATATGCTATTACTCACTACCACGCTCCAAAATCACGCGTTTAAGTTTAGGTTTGGAAAAGAGTAGAGGAAGCTATAAGCGATGAGCTATAAGCTGTAAACTTTTGACCGTTCTATCCTTTTAGAAGCTTTAAACTTTTGACCGTTCTATCCTTTTAAAAACTATAAGCTGTAAGCTGCAGACTTTTGACCGTTATGTCCTTTTGAAAGCTGTAAACGATGAACTGTAAGCTGTAAACTTTTGACCGTTAGCGGTAAATTATATTCTAATAATCATATTCTAATGCTGAAACAGCCTTTTTTACTACTATTTTTAATCTTTTGGACGGCTCAAAACCTCGCAGCGCAAGCCGAAAAAATCGCCGCGCCGTCGCTCGCGAATCCGCACAACACCTTATATACGCACACGCGCTACTTAGAAGAAGACTACTACAAACCCGAGATAGCGGCACTCGCGGTCGGGCGCGAGCCGTCGGCTGCTAATGCCCGAGAGTTGGCTATACAGCTCAAAGAAATATTTGATGGTAAGGGTTTGCCCGTAAATTTGGACGTAGTACCCACCAAATTAGATTTTACGGATACAAGTAAAACAAATAAATATGTACTGTTTCCTAATAAATTACCCGACGTATATTTGGAGAAACGCGGCGGCGAATGGGTCTATTCACTCCGCACCTTAGCTATTGTACCCGAACTACACCGCCGAGTATATCCTATCGGTAGCCACTTTTTGATACATTGGCTATCCAAATTAGGTGGGCAAGAATGGCTCGGCTTGCCGCAATGGAAATACATCGGCGCGCTATTGTATGTATTGTTTTGTGGCGTATTTTTTTATGGCTTGCGGTACGCTGCTAATGCCGTTATTGGCTTATTAGACAACAAAAAAATTGGAGTGGTAGCGCGGCATCGCGAAGCGATAGAAGGCATTGCGGTCGAGGTGATTTGGTTTTTCATTTTATCATTAGCCTTGCTCTATTTGCCCGCCTTGCAACTCCCCACACACGCCGCTTATGTGATTTTACAAATCATAAATATCGCTCGTGCCGTATTCGGTATTTTGATATTAACGGGACTTACCGACCTCATTATCAATCATATAAAAAAAGTAAGTCTAACGACGGCAAACAATTTCGACGAGCATTTAGTGCCTATTATCGGACATATCATCAAAACGGGTCTCATCGTAATCGGTATTATTAATATATTGTATCTGTTAGATGTGAACGTCCAGGCGTTGATAGCGGGCGTTTCTATCGGCGGTTTAGCGTTCGCACTTGCCGCGCAAGACACCGTCAAAAACCTTATCGGCTCGATAATGATTTTTGTAGACAAGCCGTTCCGCATCGGCGACCACATACAAACGAGCGAGGTGAATGGCACGGTGCAGGAGGTCGGGTTTAGGAGTACGCGCATCAAAACACTCGACGGAACGATATTTGCGATACCGAACGGGCGACTCGCCGACGTTACCGTAAACAACTTAGGCATACGCGAAACGCGCCGCTTCAAAACAACTTTACTGCTCTCGAATAGTGCGACGACCGAACAAATCGAGACGTTTATCACCAAATTGCGCGCAGCTTATTTGCAAAGTAAAATGACGGAAGACGAAAGTATCGAGGTGTTTTTGTCGGAAATAAAAGACAATAGTTTTGTTGTCACAATAAATGTGTTGCTAATGGTGACAGAGCCGAGCGACGAAGCAGCAGCTAAACAAGCACTTTTGCTCGACGGAATTCGACTCGCTAACGAAATGGGTATTGATTTTACAAAAAAATAACTACTTTTGCGGAAGTATTTATTGCTGTATTTATTACTATATTTTGAACACATCTATTACATCATTTTAATTCCATAAAAAGTGGCAAAAAGAAAAGGATACGCGCAAGAGAGCAACTGCTCGTTTTGCGGGCGCACCGCCGACGAAGCCGACATGATGATTGCGGGTTTGGACGGTGTTATGATTTGTAATTTGTGCGTCGACGGCGCAAACGAAATACTAACTAGCGAATTGAAGGGCAGTTTTGACTTTGGTTTACCCAAAGACTTACGCCCCATCGACATCAAAAAGTTTTTAGACCAGTATGTTATTGGGCAGTCGGCTG
>JAYWGJ010000091.1:0-8630 GCA_043778315.1 Saprospiraceae bacterium
CCGTAGTATTAGACCCTGCGCTTATCGCGCCAGTATTAGCTAACGCTACTTATTGTGTGGGTGCTACCGCAACCGCGCTTGACGCAGCGACAACAAACGCGACTACTTACTTATGGAGTGATGCAGGTGCTACGGCAACTGCTATGTTCACGCCAAGTACCGTAACCGCAGCAGTAACAACTTACACAGTGACGGTATCGGCGACAGGTTCGACTTGTCCAGCAGTAACGGCTTCGGCGGTTATCACGGTCAATGCGCCAATCACCGCGCCAGTATTGGCTAACGCTACTTATTGTGTGGGTGGAACGGCTACTGCGCTTGACGCAACAGTAGCAACCGCAACGGCTTACTTATGGAGTGATGCAGGAGCTACGGCAACGGCAATGTTTACGCCAAGTACCGCAACAGCAGCAGTGACTACCTATACCGTAACGGTGACAGCACCAATCGGTTGCCCTACGGCAACTGCAAGTGCAACTATCACAGTAAATGCGCCGCTTATCGCGCCAGTATTAACAGCAGCTACTTATTGTATCGGTGCAACAGCAACCGCACTTGATGCAACGACAGCTAATGCAACGGCTTACTTATGGAGTGATGCAGGAGCTACGGCAACTGCTACGTTCACGCCAACTACCGCAGCAGCAGCAGTAACTACCTATACGGTAACGGTATCCGCACCCGCTTCGGGTTGTCCAGCAGTGACGGCTTCGGCAGTTATCACGGTCAATGCGCCAATCACCGCGCCAGTATTAGCGTCGGCTACTTATTGCCAAAATGCAAGTCCTGTTACTGCGCTTGACGCAACAACAGCAGGCGCAACGGCTTACGCATGGACAGGTGGTACTACTGCCGCTACGTTCACGCCAGGTACCGCAACCGCAGCAGTAACTACTTATACAGTAACGGTGACAGCACCAATGGGCTGCCCTAACGTAACTGCAAGTGCAACTATCACGGTTAATGCAGCACCTACGCAAACTTTGGCTCCTGCAACGCAGGCTATTTGTTCGGGTAGTGCGATGACGCAGATAAATATTACTCCAGCCGTTACATTAACGACAACCAGTATGCCTCTAATTGCGCCACCATTGACACCCACTACAGCAGCGTTATTTAATTGGAATGGTTCGTTTTTTGATTTAACTAATAATGGTAGTGTACCATTAACGATTGTTTCGATAGCACCTTTGGTGGGTGTAACACCTACAGCGGGCGGTACAGCAGCCTATACGTTGTACGCTACAACAACGCCGGGTCAAACACAAGCGACGAATAATACAACGGCAGCAAACTGGACAGCTCTAACAGCCTTTACAGTGACGTTGCCAACTAGTGGTACTTTTAGTTTAACAAATCCAGTGACTTTAGCAACTCCGATAATACTGGCTCCGGGCGAGTCGCGTGGTTTCTACTTTGCTTCTGGTAACGCAATAACTCGTGTAAGAGCCTATACAACCGCAGGTGGTACTGTTGCTCAAAACTGGGCTGGACCGACTACATTTACTACGGGTAGTTTAACCTATACGGCAGGAAATGCGAATACGGGCACCACCAATTTTGCAAGTATTTTTGCAGGTGGCAACCAGGTTCTTCGTGGAAACAGTACATCTTCGCCAAATAATTTTATTGTTTATACCACAGGTACAACTTTAGCTTGGACCCGTGACAACACAACTAATATCACAGGTACAGGCACAAGTGCAGGTGCGAGTGGTAATACGTTCCCGCTTAACGCGAATTTTGTAAACAATACGACCACGTCGCAAACGACTATTTACACGCTTACCGCAACAGGTTTGAACGGCTGTACAGCTACTTCAACTGCGGCAGTTACTGTAAATGTATCAGCGACGGTTAATCCAGGTGTAAGTCAACAAATTTGTGCAGGTTCAACCGCTACTTTGGCAGGTTCGTTTGGTGGCTCGGCAACGACCGCTACATGGACAACCGCAGGTTCGGGTACTTTTGGCTCTACGGGTACAGGTACTTCTACTTTATTGACTGATGTTTATACGCCAAGTGCAGCAGACATAGCGGCAGGTTCGGCAGTATTGACGCTTACCTCCGACGCGCCAGCAGGCGGTGGCGGTTGTACAGCAGCAGCCGTACCGATTACTATTTCTATCAGCAGCGCGCCTACGGGAACTGACTATACTGCCTGCCAGGGTGCAGCAGCGATTGCAGGACAAGGTTTAGGCGCGACGGGTTCTACTTGTGGACCAGCAGTTGTTGGACCGTTTGTAGGTTCATTGACCGCAAGCGACCCACTTTGGGTACGCCCTAATGTTGTAGCAAGCACAGGTAGCTCTACCGTTAGTGCTACGTTGCCAACAGGTGTTGCCAACGGTACAGCAGTACGCTACGATACTTATACCTTTATTGCGCCGCTTTCAGGCAGCTATACTTTTGTGGGTAATTCTACTGGTTTAGATGGTTTTGGTGTGTTGTATAGTGGCGCGTTTAGCGCAGCAGCACCATTGACTAATGCGATAGCAGGTAGCGATGATACTGGTGGAGTAGGAGCAGCATACAATAACGACCCTATTATTACAGCAACCTTAGTAGGGGGTCAGTCTTATACTTATGTGATGACGAGCTGGGATAATGGCGGTTTGGGTAACTACCAAATCGTGATGACGGCTTCGCCTTCGGGTACATTAGGCTGGTACACTGCGGCTACGGGTGGTGCGCAAATCGGTGCAGGGGCAACCTTTAATCCGATTGGTGCAGCAGGTTCGGGCATTACTACCGCTACTGCGCCAGGTAACTACACGTTCTATGCAGGTTGTGGCGGTGCGCCTTGTCGCACACCAATTGTATTAACTATTTCGGCTGCGCCGATTGCGAATGCAGGAGTAGATGCGAGTGTTTGTGCGAATGCAACTTATACCTTAGCAGGTGCATTTATTGGCGGTAACGCTACAGCGCAAACGTGGGCAACAAGCGGCTCAGGTACATTTGACAATACGGCAGCATTAAATGCAGTATATACGCCAAGTGCAGCAGATGCAACGGCAGGTACAGTTACTTTGACGCTTACCGCAACGAACGGCGTGTCAGGTGCTTGTAGCTCGGCGAGCGACGCGATGGTATTGACAATTACACCAATACCAACTGTCACGCCATATACAGTATGTAAAGACGCAGTTGTTCCAGCAGGACAAGGCTTAGGCTCTTCTTGTGCGTCGGGTGTTTTAGATGCAGGGGTCGCGACGGTTAATTTCAATGTTACTGCGCAACCAACGGAAATTAGTTCTACAAATTTAGCCTTTGCGGGTCCTTATAGCGCAGTCGCAACAGCAACTATGGCAGCTTTGCCAGCAGGAGCGGTAGTGACAGGTGCGACTTTGACTTACAACGGAATCGAGGCATTAACTAACGCTTGGCAATCAGATGTTTCCCTTGGTTTACAAGGCGCAGCAGTGGTAGCACCAGCTATTTCTTCGCAATTTGTAGGCAATATAACGGGTAACGTAGCAGGTATATTTAACTTTACGCGGACTATTCCAGCAGCGAGTATTCCTACCGCAGGCGGCGCGATTACGTTAAATTACTGGGATTACTTCAATGACAATGCAGGTGCAGAGCAAACGTTCCCTATCGGGGCAACTGCTGCAACATTGACCATCAACTACTCGCTTCCTGCATCGCCACAATGGTTTGCAGCAGCAACAGGCGGAGCAGCATTGGCAACAGGAACAACGTTTGACCCTACGTCGGCAGGTTACACTACCGCAACTGCAGGTACAACTACGTTTTATGCACAATGTGGTGCAAACGGTTGTCGGACACCAGTTGTGTTTACGGTTAATCCGTTACCTGTATCGGGTGGAGGTGTTACTTATGCAGACGGTTCAGGTAACATACCAGCTTGTTTCTCATCGGCTACTAATGGTGGTAATGTGTTCAACACTTCATTTAGCAACGAATGCGCGCCTTCATTGGCAGCACCTATCGCGGCTCGTGGACCAGGCGGACAGACAGGCGGTAATAGCAACGTATTGGCAGCATGTAGTTCTACTATGCAAAATAACGTTACTTTCTACACCGTACAGTGTGACCCAAGTGGTGGTATATTAGACCTTACGCTCGGATTAATTTCAACTTCGGCTGTATTGACCCGCTTACAAGCGGCAGTATATGGACCGTTTGCGAACGCTTGTCCGACGCTAAGTACTTCTACACCAGTAGAGTGTATAGATATTGCTAATCCGACAACGGCTACGCCAGCCACTACATTTAGCATTCCAGGTGCGCCTGCAAGCGGTGTGTATATCGTGGCAGTGAGTACCACAGGCGGTTCGGCTACGTTCGCGTTAGGAGGTACAAACACAGCGTTACCAGTAGAATTACTAGCATTTACAGGTGTGATTAATGGTAAAGTGAACGACTTGAAATGGAGTACAGCTACGGAACGTAATGTAGCTAAATTCATCGTAGAGCGTTCTACTAATGGTACTGACTTTGCCGAAATCGGTAAAGTTGCGCCAACCAATACCACATTGCAACACGCTTACAGCTATACTGACAACAATCCATCTACGCGCGCTTACTACCGTTTGCGTATGTTGGATAACGACGGTACTTACAAATTCTCTAATATAGTGGAATTAGTGCGCCGCTCGGGTAGTTTCAATGTAGCGAATGTGTATCCAAACCCTACGCATAGCGGCGTATTTGTAGAGTACGAAGTAGAAGCAGCTTCTACCGTGAACTTTACAGTGACTAACGCTTTGGGTCAGGTAGTAGGTACGTTGAAAGTAGAGGCAGGTAAAGGATTTAATACACAACCTATCGACTTAGGCGATTTTGCAGCAGGTGTTTACCTCATACAAATCGACAAAAACGGCAGCGAGCGTATTGTCCGCAAAGTAGTGAAAAACTAATCTTACGGATTAGAATAGTAGTTAAACTGGCGTATTTTTATGTAATTTTAATTATTATTGAATAATAAAAAGGCAGTCGGACGGGTTCGTTCGGCTGCCTTTTTTTGTTTTTGTAAAATGATGGGGGATATTAGTGTGTAATGGTGCGGTCGGGGCGTAATGCTTACGCCATATACTATCTATGGGTAAGCATAGTGTACTATGGAAAGACTTTGGTTTTACTAACGATAATGGCAATATTGGCGCAACAAATATATTCCCAGACATTTCTATTGGTGATTCAATTTATGTGGAAGTGCGAGGCTATCAATCAGAGTATTTTGCTGTCGCAGAAGAAAATATCAATCAAGGCACTATCACGCTCCCGCTTTCTTGTTTTTATGATAGTTACATCATTATAAATCCAACTATTCGCCCATACATTAATGGTGTAGAAAATGTCAACGGTTTTGTGACACAACCTAACATTTAGTCAAGCATAAATCCAGAAAATCATACAGATTTCCAAACACCTACTTATTCGGAATTAGGGGTCACCTGGAATAATTATTAAAGTATGTTTGATAGGATAAACCTAACCTTACAACCAGGGTGGAACGCAATTACAGTACGCTATACCAATGCTTTAGATACACTAACTTACACACAAAATATATTGTATATTAGTGCCGATAGTATTGCATCGCAAATGTATCCAGTAACGATACTCGGAAATACGGCAAATAGTGGTGTGAAATGTTATTTGAATGGTTCGCCACAAACGTATTTGACCCAATACACAGCGTATTATACAAGTTCCGACAGGTACACATACTTTTACGTTTACGAAAACGGGCTATCAAAACATCGTCGTAACCACCGAACAAGACATAACGATTAACCTAAATTGGCAATTGGTTGGTACGGAAATGAATAATGTAAATAAATTAGAATTGAGCGTATTTCCTAATCCCACCACAGGTATTTTCACCCTACAAATAAATCACTACGAGCAAGGCAGTTTATTCATCTCAAACGCACTCGGTCAAACTATACAACAACAATCAATTACAAGTAGCCGTGTAGAACTCAACCTAAGCGAACAAGCATCAGGCGTGTACTTCATCAGAATAAAAACCGCCGAAGGCGAAGCCATCCAAAAGTTGATATTACAAAAATAGCGTTATTACAAAAAAAACCTGTACATCTCCCCGATGTGCAGGTTTTACTTTTTTATCTAATAGCTAAAAATCCAAAAAAATTACCAAATTTACCTCAAAAAAACTTACCTTTACCACAGAATTAATACTAAAAAGCAGTAAAAGATGAAAAACGAAATCATACAAACGTATATAAAACTAAATAGCAATAGTCGTTCTATAACTCGCGGTAAAGCCATTTTTAAGGAAGACGATGTAATAATGCAAAGCATCAACTATGAAACAGATACTGCTTTGTTTTATGTGAAAAGCCAGTCGAGCGGCTCGAAATATGAAGTGGAAATTACTGATTTTGATGATTCCGAACACATCTCTGCAGAATGCGACTGCCCAGTTGAGGATGAGGTTTGCAAACATTGCGTGGCGAGTTTGCTCTATTTGGAGCGCGATATGGCGCAAAACAATATGGTTGCCTCGATAGAGGTCAATAAAAACCCAGCCGGTTATACCAAAAAAGCAATAGTACCTGATACTCGAACGAAAGAAGAAATTGCAGCCGAATTAAAAAAGAAACTCGACGCGGAAAACGAGCGCAAAAAAAATGCTGTGTATGCGTTTCGCATGTCAAATTTTTCAGCGTGGACGATAGAAAATACTTGGAGTTCGAAAGCGAGAAGCGAGGGCGAAATGCTTTTGCGATTGATGGGCGTGACGCTAACGCCGAACAAGGATAAATCTGTAAATGCGATTGTCAAAGACCCGTTTACAGGGCAAAGTATCGAGTATGCCGTTTATATCGAAAAAACGGGACAAGGACAATACGCAGGACGCTGCACTTGTCGGGCATTGGTAAAAGGCTCGGGCTGTGCGCACCGCGCCGCTGTATTATTGGCGATAGAAAAAACTTATGGGCAGGACGGTTTTGAGCTATTCCGCGATTTTGACCTAGAAAAAAATAGTCTTTTAGTGCCTTTTGGCTATACTATAAATGATAATTTGAGCGGTAAATTTGAGTTTTATTTTCAACACTCCAAACTTAACGTCAGGGTTTTGGACTCGAGCATTATGTCTGTCGATGCGCTAGTGCAAACTGCCGCAAAAGCGAAACCGCAGGTTGCGCCCGTCGACCGTATATTGACGCTCTCCGTCGCAAAAGCGGCTTCGCCCGTATTGTCTAAAAAAGTGGAAACACACGAGCGGATTAACGCTTTTTTGCTCAAAGAAGACGCAAATAGCTTAGAAATAGCACTTATTAAAGGCAAACCGACCAAAGAGCGCGACGATATTGCAAGCAGCATAGAGGTAATTACGCAAACAGGGCAGTCGCTTTCGCTCAAATTCCTCCGTGTTTTGGCGGACGACGACTTAGCAATTTTACAATATATAAGTGAAATTTCCATCGACGGCATCAAAGAATTACTCAATCAGCCTTATTTGCGCATAAAAAATTGGCAAATTGAAAATATTACCGTCGAGCAGCAAATGCGCGTTCATATTTTGTGGTCGCAACAATCCGCGCAACTATTTGACTTATTAGCAACAAAATTGGTGTATCGAACGCAATGCAATTTGTCGGTTATCAGCAACCGCTCGCTTATTACGCCACTGCCACTGGAGACTGATTTTTTATTAGAAATCCGCTTCAAAACAACCCAAAACAACAGTGTAATTTTGTTGGAAGGCGAAGCCTATCATAAAAAATTCGTCCTAAAACTCGATGCAGTCGGTGTTTCTTATCCGATACCGTATTGTTTGCTATACAAAGGTACGCTTTACCGCTTGAAACTCGCGCCAGAGCAGTTCGCGCTCTTCAATTCATTTGCGCAACGCGGCAAAATTTCGGTCAGAACGACCCTCAAAGAGCCGTTTATTAACAATATTTTGAAGCCGATGCAACGTGCATTCGACCTCGAAACTGACCTCGAATTGGCAGGTATTGAGACAATTACACCCGATGCGGTTCGACAATTATACCTCAAAGAAGTGCCAAATATCGATGCCTTAGTTTTTCACCCGATTATGTCTTACAACGATATCCAGGTGGAACTCGACGACCAACCGACACATACTTATTTGGGCGGCGGAGAGAACGTGGAGATAGAGCGCGACAGCGCGACCGAAAGCGATTACCGCGATTTTTTGCGGCAGCAACACCCGCAATTTGCGGAACAAGACTTTTTTTACGAAGACGGTTGCTATTTTTGGCTGCCGCTCGACGATGTTTTAAACAAGGCGTGGTTTATTGATTTTTTTGCTAAAATAAGAGAAGAGGGCATCGAGATTTTTGGTTTCAACGAACTCAAAAAATTCAAGTATAATACCAATAAAGCCGAAATTCAGATGCGCACATCGTCGGGCATCGATTGGTTTGATGTGCAGAGCGACGTGTCGTTTGGCGGCGTTGCCGTTACTTTGCGCGACCTCCAAAAAGCGATTTTCCGCAAGGAAAAATTCGTCAAACTCGCCGACGGTTCGCTCGGTTTGTTGCCCGAAGAATGGCTCGCAAAATACGGCGCGGTGCTGCGCATGGGCGAAGTGAAAGGCAATAATTTGAAATTGTCAAAAATGCACTTTATGCTCTTGGAGCAGTTTGAGCAAATCG
>JAYWGJ010000092.1:0-8578 GCA_043778315.1 Saprospiraceae bacterium
TCACAACTTCATACTGTAATAATTAGTTTAAACAATTTTAAAAAATTTAAGTCATGGCAGAAATGTTCAAAAAGTTCTTGTACACGAGTGTTGGTTTGGTAACCTCTACTTCGGACAGCGTTCAAAAATTGATTACCGATATGGTCGAGAGAGGCAAACTTTCGGAAGAGGAAGGCAAAAAAGTAGTTGATGAATTTACGGCAGGTACAGAAGACCGCCGCAAAGAATTTGAGGAGCGTTTGAAAAACCTCATCGAAGATGTAATGCACAAATTGAGCTTACCTACACGCGCCCAAATCGACGCATTAGAGGAGCGCATCGAGGAGTTGGAAGCAACTCAAAAACAAGCAAAACGTGCTAACACCGCCAAAAAAGTAGTTGCAGCAGAAGAAGCTATCGAGGCATAAGCCACGCTTTAAAGTCCTAAAAGTGCTTTGCAACAAAACAGAATACAACACATTGAGAACCGTTTTTTATATAAAATAATCTTTCATAGGGTTAAATTGGGTAAAAAGGTAGAGTCGAGTAGCTGCAAAGCTGCTCGGCTCTTTTTTTATTGGCGCAAATAGCGTTTTTTAGTTTTATTATCAATAAATTTGCATTTTAAAAAAATATTACCAATTTCAGACACTCCAAATACATGAACAAATACCTCTCCCTCATCAAGTTTTCGCATACCGTTTTCGCGCTGCCTTTTGCTATGATAGGCTTCACGCTCGGCTACCAAACCTGCGGTTTTTCGCTCTCCAAATTAGGTTTAGTCTTGCTTTGCATGGTTTGTGCGCGTAGCGCGGCGATGGCGTTCAACCGATATATCGACCGCGACATCGACGCTGCCAACCCACGCACCGCTGTCCGCGAAATCCCTTCGGGAGTCGTTTCCGCCTCCAACGCGCTGCGGTTTACCGTCGCGTGTTCGGTCGGGTTGGTCGCTGCCACCTACTTTATCAATCCGCTTTGCTTCTATTTGTCGCCCGTCGCGCTGCTGCTCACCTTGGGTTACAGCCTCACCAAACGCTTCACCGCGCTCTGCCACATCGTTTTGGGACTCAGTTTGTCGCTCGCGCCTATCGGCGCGTACATGGCGGTCACGGGCAACGGCGACAATTGGATTCCTTGGGCGTTTTCGGTCGTTGTCGTCTTGTGGGTCTCGGGTTTTGATGTCATATACGCGCTCCAAGACGAGGATTTCGACAAATCGAAAGGCTTAAATTCCATTCCCGTATGGCTCGGAACGAGCGGCGCGCTGCGCTTATCCACCGCTTTACACGTCGTTTGCGCGGTCGTTTTGGCATCGATTATGTACTTTGGCGGCTTCCATATTTTGGCAAATATCGGCGCGGCGATATTCATCGGTCTGCTAGCGTACCAACATTCGTTGGTCAAACCGACCGACCTCAGCCGCATCAATTTAGCCTTTTTCACCACCAACGGCATCGCGAGCATCGCTTTTGGCGCGTGTATGATTTCAGACATGGTATTTTTGTAAATAACAGCCGAATGTCGCTTTTATTTTATGTTGCTGCTGCCGTTTTTTGTGCTGCTACTTGTGTGCTTGGCTTTTGTGTGGAGCGCGCCGACTTCGCTTATTTTATTGCGCTTGTCGCAACACAAACTGCTTGCTACGTTTATTTTTTGCTACAAAAAGAGCGTTTAAACCTACGTTTTGCCATCTTTTTAGCAATTTTATTGCGGTGTGCTTGGTTGTTCGCAACGCCGAATCTCTCCAACGACGTGTACCGTTTTGTTTGGGACGGGCGACTCATGGCAGCAGGCATACACCCGTTATCACACGCGCCCGACTACTTTATGCTGTCGCAAAACGCGGTTGCTACGCTCACGCCCGCGCTGTTCGCGCAACTCAATTCGCCGCATTACTACACCGTTTATCCTACCGTTTTGCAGGCGATATTTGCCATAAGTAGCAGTTTTTCTATCGGCAGTTTGGCTGCCAATATTCTTATTTTAAAAGCGTTTATCTTAGCTTTCGAATGTGGAACGCTGTATTTATTGCTACAATTATTACAAAAAAACAAGCATCGCGTAGTTATTTACGCGCTCAATCCGTTGGTTATCAACGAATTAGTGGGAAATATACATTTCGAGGCTGCAATGATTTTTTTTGTGCTACTCAGTGTTTTTTTATTACAAAAAAATAAATTAAATACTGCCGCTTTCGCGCTAAGTTGCGCCGTTTCGTGCAAATTATTACCGCTACTTTTTCTGCCTGTATATATAAATGTGTTGGGCAGACAGCGCGGCGTAGCGTTTGTGTGGCGCGTTTTGGCGTTTTCTGCGGCGTTACTTTTGCCTTTTTTGGCAACGGGTGCGCGCGGCTTTGGTAGCAGCCTAAACCTCTATTTTCAATCTTTCGAGTTCAACGGAAGCGTATATTATTTGCTGCGTGCCGTCGGGCAATGGCTCTCGGGCTACAACCTCATCGCGTTCATCGCGCCCGCGCTCACGGCAATCGCGCTCCTCAGCATCGCATATAAATATTTGTTGCCAACAAGCACGAAAAAAGACTTTTTCGCCGCTTTTTTATGGGTTCAAACCGTATTTTTTGCCGCCGCAAGCATCGTTCACCCTTGGTATATCGCGCCGTTAGTGGCGTGGTCGTGCTTCGCAAAACAACGGTACGCGGTGCTGTGGTCACTACTCGTACCGCTTACTTACGTCGCTTACGCGCAAACGCCCGTCACCGAAAACGCTATGGTTTTATGTATAGAATACGGCGCAGTTGCGGCGTGGTATTGGTACGAAAAGCGTTCATCATCAGCCGTTTAGAGAATTTATTGCTTGTCGCAATAAATCCACATCAGCCCTGTAATTTATTTTATTACTAAAATTTTCGCTTTCGCGCAACGCTGTCGCGAGGTCAAATTGCGCTTGCGCTACGCTATAATAAACGCCTGCGTCGGTGAGTCGCTGCGCCAAATAAATCTGCTCCGTTTGCGACGGCGTAGGTACGAGTATCGCTTTTTGCGGCGAAACCGCCAAATCCATCAGCGTCGTGTAACCCGAACGACTAATCAGCACGTCAGAGTTGCGCATTAAAACCTCGAGTTCGGTCGCTGTCGCAAACGGAATTATAGTGAAATTTAGATTTCGGTATGATATTTCGGCAGTTTTTGGTGTTCCGCGTACCAATATGAACTGTGTTTCGGTATTTTTTGTAGTATAACTATCGATTTGCGATAATAATATTTGCTCAAATGCTGTTCTTTGCGGCTCAGGTCCTGATAATACTATCAATATTTGCGATGAAGTGGTATTTTTTGTAGTAATATTCCTATTATCACCTCGTAAACGGCTCAAAATACCAATATATCTACTTTTTTTGGGTAATAAGCCATGCGACAACGTGCCTGCCAAACTCTCCGCTTCGCTCGCCGCGTCGGGTATCCACGTTTCCGCAAAAAAAAGATTCAAATAACCGCGATGTAGCGCACCGACTAACGCATCTAAATACCGATTATTGGTTTTTATATTGATTTGGTGACCAATAAAAATGCTTTTTTTACTGTTGTGATAACAGCCGTATCTATTGTCCGAAAGGATAATATCGATGTTTTCTTTTTTTATAATGCTTTGTATTGCAATGCGTTCCGCTACAATAGTATATATTATTCTGGGCAATTGCAGCGCGATATTTAGCGGCATATTTGCCCATTTATATCGAATATTATAAGCAGGGAGCGGTATTATTTTTAAGTTCGAAAACTCGTTTTGCAATAAATACAAGGCTTCGCTATCGCTCGCTAACACTACGCGATGTCCTGCGTTTTGCAGCGCGCGGATTATCGGAATGCAGCGCGCCGCGTGACCTAAGCCCCACGAAAGTGGCGCGATAAGTACGGTTTTCGATGCGTTATTTTTTGCCATCTTTCGCAATTACACTCGGACTCACGTCCAAAGTCATCTCCATTTCCCAGTTCGGGCGTAATACTTGCGGCTCTGTCGTTAGTATTTTTTCGGGTTGTCGGTGTTCGTAATAATTGCCGCTATCCCAACGGCGGTTGCCGTTCGTATCTTCTATCAGTTTCAGCGAATAGCTGTTTGGCAATTGATTTTTATAGGTCAGAGTCGTTGCGGCTGCGGGTTTATCCAAGTATTCGGTGAGCAAAGGCAGCGTCGCACCTTGCTGAAAAACCTCCAAAACGTATTGTTTTTGGCTATCCAAACCTTTGAGTTTCACTGCAATAGTCCCGAGTTCTTTTTTACCCAACGGCGTTATTTTAGTATATACAATCGTGTCGTTATCCAAGCCGTTGCTGTTCACCGCTTGCGGCAAAAGCGTCAGCGTATAACGCATTCCGTCTTGCCAAGCCGCAGGTTTTATATTCAATTCGGTATTAAAACCGCTTGTTTTTTTACGAAATTCCTGTATCGCTACGCGCCGTTGCAGCGAGTCGCGCAAAACGATTTTACTCGTGTCGAGCTGCGTGATTGGTCGCGCAAATGTGACATCGAAATTGCTCGTATTAGCTATTTTTTTGTCGATATTAATACGCTGTGTACGCGTTTTTACTACTTTCGGCGCGTTATCGCTCCTACCTTTACGCCCTAAGCCGTCGTTGGCTTGTTGCAATAGTAAAATTGGTTTGTCACCGAGCCATTCGGCAGCCGTAGGCAGTTTTAAGCGGACTGTATCCGTGCTTTTATCGGGATAAGTCACCAAAAAAGCCGTATTTTTTCCTGCCTCTTCGTGCCATATTACCAGCGAATCGTTGTCAATTGTGGTGTTATAAACCGTTCCGTTTGTTAGGTTTTGCACGTTTACGCCTTCGGGTTTGCGGTTGTAACTGACCACAACTTTGCCGTATTCGCGACTACGCGATTGTATTATTTTATACTTTTTCTCCGCTTCAAAAAGCTGCAATTTCAGTATCGGCGAAGCCGAAATATCGATATTTTCATTCATGAATGCGATATTTTCGTTCTCTTGGTCGTATTTATAATTATAATTGCCGTCGCGTAGGGCAAAAACTTTATATTTTGCTTGCTTTAGATTTTCTATCTTAAAGTCACCGCTTTCGTCTGTTATCGCAAAGTAATCGGGTTGTCGCTTTCGCACGACCGAGTCGTTTGTTGAGTTGCTTATCGTGTTACTATACAACATCACTAATACGTCTTTTTCCGCTTTTCCCGTGAGCGCGTTAGTGAGCGTGCCGCTTGTGCGCATCGAGTCCAAAAAGTTGCCTGTACTAAATACATAGCGGAGGTTTTTATTCGGATTGCGTTCTGTGATGTCGCGGATTGCTTCGCCAAAACTAACGGTATAAGTTGTGTTTTCGCGGAGCGTATCGCTCCATTTTATAGTCACGGTTTTACCGCGCAAAGTCACTTCGGGTTTTTGTTTGAGCGGCGGCGAAATGATGATTTGTTGCGCAGGATTATTGAGTTCTACCCATTCGTTAAACCTAAATTGCAGCTTTTTTCCTTTAAAATTGAGTGCCTTAAACGGCGACGACGCGCTCGAGTCGGCTTGCGGCGCGGTCGTATCTTTTGCGCCGCCTTCGATAGCTACAATATTTGCGCAGCTATGCAGCAATAAAATAGCTATACAACAAATAGCAAAATAAAGCGTAAAATGAATGTATTTCATTATATTTTAAATGTCTTTTTTGATTGTTTTTAATATAAAATCAAGTATTTGCGTAGCGCAATCCTCGATATTGTATTCGTCGGTGTTTAGCACCAAATCTGCATTTTCGGGCAGTTCGTAAGGTGCGGAAATGCCCGTAAATTGTGGTATTTCGCCCGCGCGCGCCTTTTTATACAAGCCTTTCACGTCGCGGGTTTCGCAAGTAGCGAGCGGCGTACTAATATAAATTTCTTTGAAATCCGCCGCGCCGATAGTTTGTTTCGCAGCTTCGCGTATTACCCGCAAAGGGCTGATTGTAGTCACAATAGTTATAATTCCTGTTTCTACAAACAGTTTTGCAACGGCAGCCGTTCGGCGTATATTTTCGGTTCGGTCGGCTTCTGTGAACCCAAGATTTGCGTTGATGCCCGCGCGAAGGTCGTCGCCGTCGAGTACTTTTACGGTGTATTTTTGGTCGTACAATTTTCGTTGCGCAGCAGCAGCGATAGTACTTTTGCCGCTTCCCGACAGTCCCGTAAACCAAAATACGCAGCCGCGTTGCTGCAAACTTTGCTCTTGTTCGGCACGCGAAACGAGCGTCTTATCGATTGGAAAAATATTCAATTTATTTTTTTTAATCACAAAGGTAGCTATTTTATTTCAGCTAAATACACAATAAAAAGAACGTACAGATGCAGCATCTGTACGTTCTTTTTTGCACATTTTTCGCGTTTAAGCGATAATATTACTATATAATTATGGATTTGATTTAATGAACTTGCGCGCCTCCAAGAACCAATTGCCGCTTTGCACTTGCACAATATAAGTGCCTTGCGAGAGGTCGCTGACATCAAAAGAAAAAGCATTATCGCCCGCTTGCAACTCAATATTGCGCGAAGCAACTACTTTACCGATGATGTTTAATATCAAAATACGACCCGAGGTATTCGCGTGGTCAAGGTCTTCTATTTGTATTTCTACTTGCTGCGCGGCTTGTAGCATATGCACCGACATACGCGCAGGCGTAGGCTGTACCGTAGCGATATTCGCGCCCACGATTTGTATATTTAGTAGCAACGCGAATAAGGCGATGCCCATTATTTGTATCATTTTTTTCATAATAAGTGTGTATTTTTTGTACTTATAACATACGCTATTTTAAGTGATTTAGTTTTTATCAATGTTTTGAATCTACAAAAATAAGCATTTTTATTCAGACTACCAAATCATTTTCATTAATAAGACGTTAAAGCTGTTGTTTCGGTTGCTTTTAAGTCCAAATATTGGCGCGAAGCCAACCAAAAACTATTTTATTTATTTGATACGAACAAAAAATAATCCAAAAATGTTTGTTTGTCTTATTGGTATCATTTTTATCGAGCGAACGGATTTTTTTTATTGTTTTACACCACAAATAAATCTATCATTCTATTCGATATACACTAACTTGATGCGGATACGCTTGCGCGGCTACTTTGTAATGCGCTGTTATATAAGTTTTTATATCCGTTTGTGCGGCTATTACTACGTCGCCTGCGCTTAGTTTTTGCCAGTCTTTTGTTACAATTTGCTCGCCTCTATCTTTTATTTTTGCGATATAAAATTGCAAATGTGCGTTGTAGCCGTCGTAACAAATAACGGTTTTGGGCAACGGTTTGCTTTGCTCGAGCGCGTCTTTTAGGTAGTAACTGACGGACATAAGCGGCTCTTCCGAGTCGGGGTCGGCGGGGTGAGAGATGCGCCGAACGGTACAGCTATACGGAGAATAAAATACAGCTATTAGAAACACAAAAGCCAATATTTTTTTCTGCGTTGGACTTAAAAACGTTAATTTTATGTTGCGCAAAGCCATGAAAACCCAATGTATAGCTGCGGCAGCCAAAATACTCAGAAATGGATAAAGCGGTGCATCGTACCATTCCAACTTAGTTTTTGCCGCAGAAATCAAGCATAAATAAGTGCCGCTAATCAGCGCGGCGTATAGCGTAACCCGTTTTATTTTTGGGTCGCGATGCGTTGCGCCAAGCAGTAAACCAATCGGCACGAGCCACCATTGCAAAAATCGGTATTGTATCAAACCCATAAAATACCAGCTAAATTCGTGCTGATGGTTTTCGAGCGTTCCGCTAAACCGTCCGCCCAAATCGTTCTCCCAAACGGCTTGAAGATAGCCAGGATTGTAGTGTTCGCGGAGCAAATAAAAACTCGCTATCGCAGCCACAAAACATAAAATATCGAGGTATAATATTTTTTGGGTTACTACCCAAATCAGTTTTCGTTGTATAATTGTGAATAAAAAAAGGGCGGGTAATATCATCAATCCCTGCACGCTTTTGGTGAAAATACCCAAAGCGATTAGCACGAAAAACCAATGTAAATATTTAGTTTTTTTGGTTTCCAGAAAGGTAAAATAACTGAGGCTGAAACCCAAAATGAACAGCGTGAGTAGCGCGTCGTAGTCGCCTGTACGCGCCACATGAACGTTCATATATCCTTCTGCGGTTACCAAAAAAAGCACTCCGATACCACCAAACCAATAGTTTTTGAGGTAACGAATACTGAACATGAGGAGCAGCGCGGCAGTCACGGCAGCAGCCACCGCTAAGGGCAACCGCAACGCCAGTTCGCGCACACCAAAAACGTGCAAACACAACACTTGCAGCCATATTAGTAGCGGCGGTTTGGTGTTCCACATATCGGGTTTGCCGTCGTAATACGTCACCAAATAGTTGTGGTTGTGGTACATTTCGTAGGCGTTCATCGCGAGCCGCGACTCGTCGAAGAGGCGTATCGGCAGCAGCTCGAGATACCCGAACATCGGTAAAGCAACAAGACCACTAAACAGCAATATTTTTATTGCGGTAAGCCAATAAGAAGACGAAATCATAGTAGTAAGAGTTAGTAACTAAGGAACGCGTCCAAAATAAGTTACTATATTCTCACTTGTCTTTCGCGCCAAAACTTCGTTAGATTATCGTTACGATGCTAGGC
>JAYWGJ010000093.1:0-42309 GCA_043778315.1 Saprospiraceae bacterium
GCCGAGGTGTGCGGCGTAGTGCTGCGGCGACACACTGCTCTCTTTATCCCCCGTCATACCTTTCGCTAACGCTACCGTCGCGTCCCGTTTTTGTTCGTCCGAGAGGGTCGGGTCGTTTTGTATGGCTGCGGCGCGGGCGGCGTAGTCGGCTGCGTCGCGCTCGCCTTGCGGCTGCTCCTGCTGCGAGCCGCCTATCATTTGTTGCAGGGCTTTTTCTTTTAGCTCTTTTTTCTTCGCTTCGTCTAAGCCGCTTTTATTGATGGAGTCTATTATTTTGTTGCCATTATTGGCATAATACTCCTGCTGCGCTTTCGCCATGATACCTTTGGTGAGGTCGGCATTCATGCCATACGCCTTCACCGTTTGCTCGAGCGTAGAGGCAGCCAAGTGCTGATTGCCCTCCAAACCCGTCATATCCTTGAATAAGCCCTGCGTAGCGAGGATATTGCCGAGCGCGGAGAGCCTACCCGCCCGTGCAGGCTGCGGCGCGGCGCGCCCTTTTTCTTTTTGTTGTACCATATTTTTCTTTTTTGAAAGTGAAAGATGCCCGCGCCTACGGTGGTAGGCGCGGGCGGGTGATGGTTAAAATTTACGTTTCAGTTTATAAGCACATCTAAATCCTATCCAATACTGTGGTTTGTCGTAATGCTCTATACGATTTCTGTTACAAAATATCAAACTATCTCTGAAACTTCCACCAACAGCCTTACCTTGTTCTTTCACCATTTCAGCCACATTGCCAATTAAATGTATTGGTTTTTTAAGCCGTGTGTTTATCGCATAAGGTTTAGCGAATACCAAATTGTGTCGTTGGTTGGGTTGTACCAAAGCGTCCATACCAAAATCGTGGGTGTGGGCAAGAGTATAAAAAAACGAACGTTTTTGGTTTATTGTCAATGCAGCGAAATAGTGTAAAATATCTATATCGTGCGGTTGATAATTCATACGAGCCATAGAGTCCATATATATTTTTAAAGGTACATCGTGGCAATAGTATAAATCAGCTAATGAATCTGTAAATCTATGATTACTTGTACTGAATACGTCCGCAGCGATAATTTCGCTTGAGCTATTGTATTTTATTACTGAAGATTGCCACTCGTCAATAGTAGGTAAATCTGCCAATAGATAAAGATTATTTTTTCGTAATCTTTTTTGATATTTCTTATCCATTACCTTTCCTACGCTGTCACAATACTGGCATGCCATACGGTAGGAAATATTGGTAACAGGATAGTAACTACCCGTATGAAACTCCAGCTGACTGTACTCACTATTACTTTCACCATTTAATATAGGCATTGCGCATAGACGTTTTAGCATAAAAAATAATGGCAAAGTATCTTTATCCTTTATGAAGTATCTATAATCTAATGTATTGACTTCTCTGTAATCTATAGCTGTACTATCATTTAATGCCATAGCATATTTATTAGTGTATGTAGCAATTTTATAGGTACTACAAGATACGCTAATTACTGAGCCTATTAATAAAAATATTTTTCTCATATTATTAACGTTCAAAAGGCCAAGGGTCTAAAATAACCAAATCTATATCTAAATCAAATACGCTAAGGGCGATATTTGTACCAGTCGGAGTTACGGTAACTATAAAACTTGTAGCGTTACCAAATGCACTAATCGGTATAAAAGCATCTTTAATACTTTGAACCAATGGGCTACCTGTACTACTCTGAAAGATATTTGACCCAAAAATAGCAGGCGCAATAATGTTATTTCCTTGGCTATCTGTAAATGATATTTGGTCTGGGTCTTGATAAGCATTAAAAGAGTATCGTACTCCTAAAACAAGTGCCATTTGATTAGTAGTCGCACAATTACCCGGTACATAAGGAGACGGCACTAATCGCGATGAACCATCGGTTCTAAATGATATAGTTTGTGGCGTGGAATTTACAGCAAGCTGTCTTGTCATAACATACTGTCCAGTTGTTCCCGCAAGTTTAGTATTAGAAATTAATCTAATTATTGTGTGGTCTAAACCATCTTGTCCAGTATTATTTTTGTAAAAATCAAACCATGGTTTTTGATGCCATTTATCTCTCAATTGAATAGCTATTGGAGACAAAGCTGCCTCTATATCTGCTATATTTGTTGGAACAGGATTGATACTAGTATAAGCATTGAATAAAGGAGTGCGAATATTCTGGTCCCATTGCTTTATAGCTTTTTGGCAACTCGCATCTTCGTCTTCTTTGCCGTCCCATGTGCTTTCTATTTTTGACCCATCAGCTTTTGTGTAACTAACACTACCTTTTTTTGAGTTAGACCGCATCATACTTGCGTCTATTTTTGCAAAAGTCTCATCTTCTGTTTCCTTGTTCCCCGTCATGCCTTTCGCTAACGCCACGGTCGCCTCGCGTTTTTGGTCGTCGGAGAGGGTCGGGTCGTTTTGTATGGCTGCGGCGCGGGCGGCGTAGTCGGCTGCGTCGCGCTCGCCTTGCGGCTGCTCTTGCTGCGTCGCGCCTATCATCTGTTGTAGTGCTTTTTCTTTTAGCTCTTTTTTCTTCGCGTCATCTAAGCCGCTTTTATTGATGGAGTCTATTATTTTGTTGCCATTATTGGCATAATACTCCTGCTGCGCTTTCGCCATGATGCCTTTGGTGAGGTCGGCATTCATGCCATACGCCTTCACCGTTTGCTCGAGCGTAGAGGCAGCCAAGTGCTGATTGCCCTCCAAGCCCGTCATATCCTTAAATAAGCCCTGCGTAGCGAGGATATTGCCGAGCGCGCCCATACCCGTCGGGTCGGGCAGGTTAGGTGTGTTTTGTATATTGATAATAGGATTGCTAAACCCTTGCGGCGTAAGGTTCGGCGACGGCTGTGCGTTGCTGCCCGTCTCTACGGGGTTTATCAGCGTCGGCTCGTCGCTTTTGTATTTGTCCCAGTCTTGCGTTACCGAGTCGTCTATTTTTTCGCAAACGCCACAGCTACTCAGCATCGTTTCGGCAAATACGCCTGATGTAGGTATAGTGATGCGGGTATAGCTCGGTTCTACCACATCTTTATACAAGTCGTAGAGCGTAGCCTTGTTTGGCGGCAGCTTGTATTGCTGCGCTTGTACACCTTTCGCTACGGGTAATATAATGCAGTTGCCGAGTACGCCTACTACGCGATTATCGACCAACGAAGCGACGGTAATAATTTCATTGGCTTGTGTAGTAATAAACGGAATAGCATCGAGCATCAGCCATCGGCGGTCAGCGTCCATATTCAACCAAATATAGCGATGGTAATGCTCTATATACTGATTGAGGTGCTGACAAAGGTGCTTAACTATTTTTTCGTCTGCCTCTTTTGCTGTATTGGAAGTTTGCGTACCCGTCGGGCTGACTGCACTGACACTAAGATTGGCATCTAATGCTGTTGGCTCCGCCCATATTTTATTGACTATTGGTATAGCGTGATAGTGTTCGGTATCGTACCGCAACTGCAATTTTGATATTTTGGCAGTTCCGTAAGTACCTAAACTTGGCGCAGTAGAGAATGTTACGCTCGTGATTTCGGAGCCTGTCATGTCGCTATCTGCCAAAGCGGATTTAATTTGTATGCCGATTACCCCGTTTCGTCCCGAACCATTAGTAGTTAAGTCGAGCGATAAGGGCATCGATGTACCCACAACCGTAGCCGAAAGGCGTAGCTTTTTTATATAATTGCGCACCATGATAGGTACTAACGTGCCTAAGAAAAAAGGAGTTGTATCTCCCACCTTAGTATTTATTGCAAGTAGTTCGTTCCAACTATCTTCCAAAGTGCTTTCGCTGTATTCTGGTTCTAATAAGGGCAGGTAAGCTGCCCATTCCGTAACATCGAAATACCCGCGCAGATTGGCATCACTTTTTGCCGCACCAGATGTGGGAGCAGCAGTTAATGGTGGCTTTGTATTACGCGGCTGTTGAAAGGAAAGCATTAGAGACATTTCGCCACTCCACTGCATAATACTTTCTCCGCCTTGTGCAGTAGGAGGGGTACCAGTCTGATACCACATTAGCCGCTCGGCAGCATCAAAACCTTTGCGTAAAGGGCTATTGAGCGGCAGCTTGCAGTAAGTTTCTAATATATTGCGGTAACGCGCTACTATATCTGCCGTGAACGGCATATATTTTAATGGTATAAACAAGCATTCTTGTACGTCTGCCAAGCGCGTTTCTACTCTGTAATGCGCCAGTATTTCGTGAAATAAAATATTGATGGCGTGACAATGATTGTGGTTCGACACCACCGAGGTTTTGATATTAAGATTTTCGGACTGCGTAACCGTTTGTATCACCGTGCTGCGCTGCGACCGCACCGAACTCGCCGATTGATTGGTTTTATCTTGTATTTTTTGGATACTATCCATCGCCGACTCGCGTACCGATTTCTGTTCAGCCCCGCTGTGTCCACCAGTTTCTGAACCCTGATAGCCGCCGCCTACACCTAACGGAAAACCTACCAGGGCGGTAAGGTCTGCGCCAATGCTAAACCCGCCTGTATTAGCTTTCGAGAACACCGTACTATTTGCGTCAATATGTTCTTTTACCAAGCCTTTTACTACTTCGCTAATATCACGGTTGTGCGTCATTTCGGATAGGAGTTCGTCCACCGCTTGCAGGTCTTCGCTGCGCGAACCCGTTTCGCGTCTGTTCCAGTCGCGTTGCACATACTGCTCCTTTGCGCCAGGAGGCAGCGCAATAGTGTGTTGTACATTGCCCAAAGAGTGACCCGCGTGTGCATATATTTGTTTAAACACCAAAATTCTGCCGTGTCCAAAATAAGTGTTTTGATAGATAACGCTATCCTCTTTTTTGTCCCATGCCACAGGGGACGAGTACGCGGTCGCAGGGTCGCTACTTAGCCACGTCATCGCTACATTGATGTTTTGAGCGTCGAAATGATCGGTGTCTTTGTTAAGTTTATAAGCGCGAACGGGCATTTGCGAGGTGCGTATTATCTTAAAAAAAGTAAACTCCTCTACCGTTTGGTTCGGTTTATTAAGCGGTTCACATGCGCCACCTAACGTTTGTGTGGCATCGGCTGCTGCCGTAAACGCCTCCATAGAGCTAAATACTTTCGGCGAAGCCGTATTTACGGTGCGTTTATTACTACCGTCGGCTTGGTCGTGACAACCACAGTCATCTTTTCCGCTATCGTCGGCAGAATCGTCGGCTTGTGTGCCTGATTTTCGCGCCGTCGATTTGGCTGTGGTATCGACGGGTATTAAAAACAACTCTCGCGGTTGCAAGGTTTTTACATCTACAACAGCCCGATTTTGAGGGTGTTCAGATAGAAATACCTGCACTTTTTCGTTAGCTACGCTCGCGGGTAGTTCCGCTACAAAATTGCCTTCCGAGTCCGTTTGCGCTAACGCAACAGGTCGGTCGAGTAATTCGTGCCAAATAACGACTTGTTTTTGCGACAAGCGTTGCAGCCCTGCTACGTCATACACTCGACCGTATAGTCGTATAGTTGTCGCGTCGCGAGACAGGGCGGTGTACATCATCGGCGCGTCGGGTGCTACCGTAATCATCGCCGCTTGCCCTGATGCGAGTTCGGCAGATGTGACGCGCTGCTGCACTAAGGCGCGACCTGTGCGTTGCCGCACTATCGCCGTTACCTGCGTTGCGTCGTCGGGGAGCGTTGCCTCCCAAGTGTTGCCTGTGTCGGTCTGCGTTATCCGCACCGATAGCTGTTGCAGTTGTGGCTGCAGATTTCGCTGCGAACCTTGTTGCAGACTGCGCTGAGTTCCCTTATCCTTCATAGCACCAACTTTTATTTGGTTTTCTGAGGGGGGGGTAAATTTTCTTCGGCGGCCGCCGCCGCCGTTTCGTACAGTAGCTCGAGGTGCAAGTCACCAACCATAAAGGTCGGCGTTTCGCTCGGCGCAACTGTAATACTGCCTTTTAATTGCATAGCATAAGGATTTATTGATGAAAAAATTACTGACCCTGAAAGAATCAAATGTGCGTAGCCGTAGGTGAAATCGTAGATTCGGCGAAGCCAAACCTACGGAAATGATAATTTTTTTTATTTTACATTTTTACAAAATCAACAGCAAATATATTGCCAAAATTCTAAATTTACAAAATAAAAATATTGGTGTTTGATTACAATTAATTACAATAAATGCTCTAATACATAAGACTATTTTGGAGGGTATTTTCCACATTTGATTTGTCATTTTTTTTGTAAAATAAATTTGACAGATAGAAAAATAGGTTTGGAATAAAAAAAAGACCACCCTGTGACGTGTTCACAAGGTGGTCTAAAATGGAAAAAAAGTGTTATTTTTGAGCGGAATAAATTACCGCTCTCACAGTGTGGAGCAGTTGCGGTTTTCGGCGTTAAGCCAGTAAATATCTTACGCTCCCTTACGAAGGCTTGTAACCGATTTCAGCATATTGAACCAAAACGGTGCGCCCATCGAGGCGGCAGCAATAGACATAAACAAGCCAAGACATTTGGCTAATAAAAATAGGAACTTACCCTGAAACGGTTGGTCGACAAATGCCGTTTGGAAGTTTACGCTGCTCCAACCTAAGGGCAGACCGATTTCTTTTTTTAGCTCGTTATATTTGCCTTTGAGGCGCGACGTATTGATGGTGTCGGTCAGTATTTTCGCGCCTGCCGAGTCGGGATAGATTTGGACGCTGCCTTTTTTGAGGTCTAATTTTGCTACTTTTGCTACGTCGTTTACGTTTTCCTCCTTTGCGAGTTGGTCGCCGAGCTTCGCAAATTGCTCGCGAAGCGGCGCATTTGTCCATAGTTGTCGGGTGATATCGACGCTATCTACGTTAAATGCAATCACCATACCCGCCGCAAAACAGAACGTGATAAATTGAATGCTACGGCGATACCAGCCCGAAGCGCGCTCCATACATTCGTCAAACCAGTTTTCTACTTGCTGATGAAATGCCGCGACTTGGTCTTCTGCCAGTTCCGCGTCTTGTGCAAAACCAGTCAAAATAGCGTTCAGGCGCGGGTCTTGTATCGCCTCGACAGAGGCTTTCAAGACTTCAAATTTTTCTTTCGCAGGCGCGTAAACGCCGTTCATATCGAGTAGTACTTTACGGAACGTATCGGCAGTGATATACGACGGCAGCTTGCCTTTTTCGCTCAGGCTTTCTACCAACGGATTGGTATAAAACTGATGCACCGTAGTTCCGTTTTTGACCGTTCCGTCCGCGTCGCGCTTAAAATTGACGTGCAAGGTTTTGAACAACCAAAAAGAAGACGATTTTTCGTCCCGCGCAATCATGTTTTGTATGGCTGCCCAAAGGGTTTTTGCCTTCATCGAGAACATACTCGACAGCCATTCATTCACGGCAGTACACACCAAACCGAGCAAGAGGTAAATCACGATAAGTCCGATGATGACATCGAGGGTTTGTAGTCCGAACATATTTTTAGCGGTTTTTAGGTGGTTATAAAATAATAATAAAAGGTTTAAAAAACAGTTAATTTGGGTAATCGCGTAGCCGCAGACGGCTGTTGCAATTGATAGGTCATGCCGATAGACGGCGCGAGTGAGCCGTCGGGTTGTGCCTGCAAGGTCGGGCGTAGCTGCAAGCCAACGTCCTGTTTTATGTCTTTTTTGAACGAATACAAATGCCCATCTACAAACGCATCAACGCCGTTCAGCATATAAATAACGATAAACCCGAGTGCCGAAAACTCGGTATTGCTCCGATAAAAATCGCGGTAGGTTTGCAGCGACTCATAGGTATAAAAATTGAGCGAAGCATCAACATTCCTGCCCGCCGCTCGCGCAATGTATTCTTTTTTGAACCTATTATAACTCGTATTATTTTGTTGGTACAAATATGCCATTCCGCCCAAACCCGCATATACAATAGGTACTTTCCACCAACGGCGGTTATACACCTGTCCTGCGCCAGGCAACACTAACGAGAGTATGACGGCGGTGCGCGGCGAGTGTCTGCCGTTCGGCTCGAACAGTTGCTTGACACTCAAAGGTTTACTTTTGCTTGTCGCAACGGCTGTCGTATCGCTATCTCTCACTATTTTTTTTGCTAATAATGCAGTATCCGCAACATTATCCGCCTTTGCTTTGGCAGCTTTCAGTTTGCGTTGTGCAAACATCGGTATTGCCAAACAAAAACAAAGCGTAAGTATAAGTGTTTTTTTCATTTTTTTTATTGGAACTTTGAACTAAAAACTTTAAGCAATACACTTTTTTTTTAAGCTATAAGCCATAAACTGATGCTCGCGATTGTCAAAAAGCTTCTTGCTTACAGCTTCTCCGTTTATCGTTTTAGAGTAAATCTAACAAACGGTTTAGGTCCGTGCCGTCGGCGTAGTGTATCGTGATTTGCCCTTTGCCGTCGTCGCCTTGCTTAAATTGTACCTTCGTACCGAACTTATGTGACAGGTCAGATTGCACTTTTTTGTGTTCGACAGTCAGATTATCTTTTTTGGGCGCGGCGGTCTTTGGTTTCGGTTCGGTATGACTGCGGATTAATTCTTCGAGGCGACGCACGGTGAGCGCGTTTTTCACCGTCTCGTGATAGAGCGAAAGCTGCACGGCGATGTCGTCCACACCGACTAAGGCGCGGGCGTGTCCCATCGTTATCAAAGATTTTTTGACCCCGAGTTGCAATTCAGGTGGGAGTTTGAGCAGGCGCATTGTGTTACTCACCGTACTGCGCTCTTTACCAACCCGTTGCGCGAGTTGTTCATGTGTAAACGAACACTCGTCCATCAAGCGTTTGTAGCTGATTGCGACTTCTATCGGGTTCAGTTCGGCGCGCTGAATGTTCTCGACCAACGCCATTTCGAGCATTTCTTGGTCGTTTGCCAAGCGGATATAAGCAGGAACTTCGGTGAGTCCTGCGAGTGCGGAAGCGCGAAAACGGCGTTCGCCAGAGATTAATTGATACGCGCCTTCGTGCAAACGGCGCACCGTAATCGGCTGTATCAAGCCGTGAGTTTTGAGCGACTCGGCGAGTTCGGCGAGTGCAGTCGCGTCAAATTCGCTGCGCGGTTGCCACGGATTTACCTCTATTTGTGACAGCAGAATTGTCGCGATAGTGTTCGCGAGTTCCTGTACGACGGCTTGTTTGCCTGCGTCGGTCGCTATGTCTTTTTCTATGTTGTTAAGGAGTGCTTTGATGCCGCGCCCAAGCGCACGTTTTTCTTTTTCTGCCATGATTTGGTCAATTGATTTAACTAAATCGCAAAAATACAAAAAATCTAGTGCAGTTGGTAATTTATGATAATATTTATACGAGTATAAACCATAAATAATTGACTATCAATGTATTGTTTTAATTACTAACAGCATTCACTTTTTTGATGCGCTGCCACATCGCCATCAGCAGCCCGAGCATCATCATCGTTGAGCCTATCCAAACCAAGTTGATACCAGGAAAAACAATTGCACTTAGGACGATAAAATCACGTTTCGGCTGCGTTTCGCCTACGCTGAGAAATATTTTTTTCTTAAAACCGTCTATTTTATCAAAACGAAAAATCAAGCCTGCCGTTTTTGCCTCTGTTTCGCTGCCTTGCCCCGTGTTGTCGTGTATGGTGTAACGCGGACGGCTTTCTATGACATTATTATTGTCTAATTCGCGGATTTTTAGGACGGCTTCCACCGCAATATCGTCGCCGTGAACGTCAGGGTCTTTGTCTGCCGTTATCGGCACTAAGCCCTCATAAGTGACATAGTTTTTGGTCGTAAATATGGTATCGCCAACGCTCAATTCATGTTTTTTGAACTGAATAGTATCGCGGCTTTTGGCAGCAGCCATCGGGTCGGCTTCGTCTATCGGCAACGAAACGATGTGCGTAAATACGTCTTTGGTGAAGTAGCGTTTGGTACTCGGATTTGATGCGGCTACTTTGTCCTTTTCAATCGTGTAAAGCACGTTTGGACGCAAATCAAACTCCTCTTGCACCTTTTTATTTTTATCAAAACGCTTGTAATGCACCGTGAAAAAACGGCTCAATCCTTCTACTGTATCCGACTTATAAGTCAATTCATAATCCGACATTTGTGTAGGTAAACCCTTGTATAACAAGACATTATTAGCTGCATCTTCCGCAGTAAAACCTTCTTGCGTGTTCGCGCCTACTTTCATAAAACTCTCTTTCGATATTTGCAATTTATTAGCACCCGAAAATAGTGCGCCTATCATTAGCAAAGCAAAACCGATATGTGCTACTGCGCCACCAGCGATAGGAATTTTATTTTTTATAACATAAAATAAAAAATCTGCATTGGCTAAAATACCAAAATAAGAACTAAACAAAAGCAAGTAAAACTGCCAAGCCGTGAAGCCGCCAAAGTAAATAGTTGCGCCTGTAAGTACGGCACTCGCCACTACCGAAACACCTAATCTTGTGACAGCTTTTTTGTTGATATTCAAGCGGTAACGGAACGCATAGCCCACGCCACTAAACAGCCCCATCAGTATGCCAATCCATATTTGGTATTGATTATAATGTGCAATTGCGTTATTTGGCGGACGACGAATATAGTCTTGCGCCTTGAAGTGTAGCGCGTCGCCGAGTACCGTAATTATTTTATTCCATACGGGAATAGAGGTCGTGAAAGTGATGAGTATGGAAGAAAATAGTAGCACTAATGTGCCAATAAACATCCAAAATTCTCGCGTGTAAACGGATTCTTCCTTGACGGGTTCAGGTATTTTTCTATAATTTTTGAAGAATAAGCCGTATCCGATTATCGTAAATAAACCAATAAAACCGATTAATTGCCATTCTAAACCCATTTCCGTGAAGGCGTGTACCGACGTATCGCCGAGTATGCCGCTTCGCGTGAGAAATGTGGAGTAGGTGATGAGCAAAAACGAGCCGATGGAAAACGCAAACGCGGCACGCAGTGAGTGACCCGTAGCGCGTGCCACTAACATCGAGTGAATAGCTGCCACGAGTATTAGCCACGGCACGAGCGACATATTTTCTACGGGGTCCCACGCCCAATATCCGCCAAACGACAAGGCTTCGTAAGCCCACGCGCCGCCCATCAAAATACCCGTACCGAGTACCGCGCCCGACATCAACGCCCACGGCAGCGCGGGCTGTACCCATTCGCTAAATCGGCGCGTCCACAAACCCGCCACCGCGAACGCGAAAGGGATAGAAGTAGAGGCGAAACCGTAGAAAAGCGTAGGCGGGTGAATGGTCATCCACCAGTTTTGTAACAATGGATTTAAGCCTTTACCTTGTATTTTGTGTAGGTAATCGGGGCTTGAAAATATGGGTGCTTCGGGCATCGCTTCGCGCAAAAGCATCAACGGATTGCTACCCAAACGCCATTCGCCGCCGCTCCAAGACGGGAAATAAATACCCAAAATCATGGTCACTAATACGATTTGTATGAGTGCCAAAATCGTCATCACAGGTGCTTCCCACGTCTTCGCGGAGCGGATAAGGAGCGCGCCGAAAAACGTATGCCAGAACATCCAAAGCAGAAAACTACCTTCTTGTTCTTGCCAAAATGCAGAAAAAATGTACTTGAATGGCAGTTGCTCGTTCACCACTTTCCACGCAAAATGATATTCGTAGCGGTGATTGACTAAGACGTAAAAAATACACGCCATCGTGCCTACAATCCCTACGCCGTGCGCCGCGAATGCTGCGCGACCTACGCGCAACCAATTCAGTGTATCGACGCTTAAAGCGGTTTCGGCTCCCGCCACAACACCTGCGCGGGTCACTTTATAGTACGCAAACGCACTTAAAATACCCGAAACGAACGCTAAAAGGACTAAAAAGTGACCTAATTGTCCTACAAAAAGGTTTTCTCCAATATATTGCATATTTTTATTTTATAATTTTTGTGGTGTGTTTTGCTGCGCAAAGGTAACTATATGTTTTAAAATAAACGACATTATCGGGAACGAAGAAAAATAGTTAAACCGTAGCTGCTACCCTCTAAGGAGGTGCTGGGGGAGGCTTACGTAGGGTTAAGCTATTTTTTGAGTGTAGATAAAGAATGTCGGTTATTTTATTTCAGCTAAATAGTTTAAGTACGAATTTGTTTAATGTGTTTTAATTAACCAGCACCCAGCTCAACTTCACCCCCAATACACCAAATTAAACAATTTTTACTGTTATTTAGTTGAGTATTTTTATTATTAAACGTAAAAATTTCAGTTTTGAGCAGTTTCAAAACAACTTTTTTTGCAATACAAAATACGGCTCGTCTGTCGCGCCAAAGCCTTTATTATATTCCGCGATGCCCGCTATCATCGAGCCACAAAAATCGAGGGTGAAAGCACTATTAGCATATTTTTGTATCAAATATTCGTGTAAAACGCGAGTAATACGCCTTTTTTTGCCTGTTTCGGTTGTGCAACACGACACTATATATATCCGATTTTTTGTTTTGATATAAAAAACCGCGCCTAATATATCTTGGGTTACAATACTTTTTATAGCAATAATGTGACCTATATTTTGATGTAAACTTGCTGTAATTAGGCGTTCGTGTAGTAGCGTGTACTGCTTTTTATTGGCATCAAATTCTTCCAAAATAGTGTTTTCATGCAGTTGCAAATAGCTTTTTACGTCATAATCTACCAATTCAAAATCGCGCATCACTTTTTTAAGTGCGGTTTTGTGGTCACGTCTGAAATTGGCGTGCAACGCCTCATAATTCGCCTGCAAAGGCAGTATTTGGTTTTGTCGTTCCGCTAAATTCACGCCTTCGGGCTGCATGGCCCAATGCAAATAAACGGATTTATAACTATCAATAATAAAGGTGTAAAACAAGTGTAAGATATCGTCGGTCAAATCATTTTGGCTATAAACGCCGTATTTTTGTACCAATAAAGGTTGGTATAAACTCTTGAAAAACAGCTTTTTACGATGATAGGGTAGGGGACAAACCCACTCGTAATCGCCCAAAACGAGCGCGTCCCAACGGCTGCCGCACACCGCGTCTAAGCACCAAGCAGCCGCAAACGGACTGCCGTTTTTGGCTGCCGTAACTGTCGCGTCCCATTTTTGTTTATCGATATTTTTATTGGCGATAAGCCGCAAATTAGCAATCATATTATTAGTCATACGCTGTATTATTTTGCAAAAATACTAAAAATTAAATAGCTATTTTACAAATTTCATTTGTAATATTGAAAAAATGCCTTATCTTTGCAGCGAAATAAATCATTGTTAGGTCTTGTAGCTCAGTTGGATAGAGCACCTCACTTCTAATGAGGCGGTCACAGGTTCGAGCCCTGTCGGGATCACATTTTTACAATAAAAAATTCCTAAACCCTTGTAATAAAGGTGTTTAGGAATTTTTTTATTTATAATATAATCAATTATTTTAGCAACGTAACATTGCCTTTTTTGCTGTATTCTTTACCTCCGAAGCACTTTGCGCGCAAATAATACCCGTAGCTGTCGGGCGGCAACGGCTCGTTTTTGTACGTTCCGTCCCAGCCAGAATTGAGGTCGTAGGTCTCAAAAACCTTTTCGCCCCACCTATTATATACTGCAAAATATATTTCCGTTGTGACGGTGCTGCGCACTAATAAAACATCGTTTTCGCGGTCGCCGTTCGGCGTAAACGAGTTTGGTACAAAAATATACGGCACGTCGCAAACTGCCGAAATCACATTTATTTTTACGGTATCGTAGCGTTCGCAACCGTAAATATTGGTCGCTTTCGCTATAAAAAACGTACTTTCATTGGCGGTAAGCGAATGCGCCCGAACGTCCGTATCATTAAAATACGGATTAGGCAACCACACATAGGTCGTGCCGTTTTGGTAACTCGTGATGTCAATATTGTAGGGCTGATTGGCGAAAACGTTTGTTTTATCTATCGTCGCATCTACAATCGGCTTAGTATCTACGACCTGCACGGTCACGCTGCGCGTCGCGCTGCAAGTATCCAAGTTGTAGGTTTCAAAAACGGAGGTATAAGTAGTCGTTTTGGTCGGTGTAGCGGTCGGGTTCGGGCTGTTCGGGTTGTCCAAACTGCCGTCATTCGGCAACCAACGAAACGTGCCGTTTGTCGGTCTTCGCGACGAATTGATATTGATAGACAAGCCTTTACATATCGTAAGGGTATCGGGTATGCCGACGGCAAACCGTTCTATCGGTATTTGTTTGCTGTATTTTTTTTGACAGCCGTTTTTGGACGTTGCGACAAGCGTAACGCCAAAAGTAGGGCTGTTGCCAACCACCGTGATACTTGGATTTTGCGCCGTACTCGAGCCGCCGCCGTCCCACGTCCATAGCCAATTCGTGATTTGCCAGAGCGGGTCGGTGCTTTTGTCCTTGAATTTCAGCTTTAAAGTGTCGTTACAAGCGAGGTATTTGAGGTCAAAATCGGCATTAATAGTCGAGTTCCGAATGCAGACCGTTTGTGTAGAGGTATCGTTGCAAGGCTTATTTGGCTCAGCGATAAGCCGTACTTTATAGCAACCCGTATCGGAGTAGGTGTAGCTCGGCGAGCGTGAACTCGAGGTGTCGGTCGCGCTGCCCAAATTACCGAAATCCCACTTAAAATTTGCCGCGCCATTGCTCCTGTTGTCAAAACTAATCGTTTTACCGTCGCACTGCACTTGCGGCGCAAAAAATGCAGAAACGTATATTTTTCCGCATCGCCCGACGTTGTATTGGAAGTCTCGGCGCGTCGTCGAAATCAGTTTTTTATTCCTATATTCCTCCACACAAACGCCCACTACAAACTGCCCGACGGTATTCGGCGTACCCGTCAGCAGCCCTGTTTTTGGGTTGATTCGGAGCGGCACGCCGCCCATCATATCGTTGAGACTGTACGGCGGCTGCCAAGTGATGGGTATATAATTTGGCGGATTTGGCGGTTGGGGACGCGCACCCGCCGCCGAAGTATCCGCGCCCAAAAACGGCGTACAGAGCTTATAAACCAACGAGTCGCCGTCGGCATCGGTAGCGGAATGGTCAAAAACGATGGGTTTATTGGCGCAAATGAGCGGCGCGGGCCAGTTTTTGAAAAAACAAGACCTGTTGCAACCGCGCAGCGCGTCTTCGGTGATGAGTGAATAGTACGTCGCGCCCACATCATCAGGGTTCACGATATTATTAATGGTGTAATTGCGGCAGCAACGCTGATACGCCATCTGATAGCCGCCTGTGCGAAACGGCAACTGCACGGTATCTATGTATGTGGTGCGTTCTACACAAAAATTGGTCGGTATCACGCCGCACGGGTCGACCAAACCGTAGGGAATGGTGTCGCGCCGCCCGTGTTCTACTAATATTTGGAATAAATATTGATTACTGGCAGCAAAAAAACCGACCGAAGCGGGCTGGTCAAACTGCGGAATGCCGTTGTAGCAATCCCTGAAAACGGTTAGCGTGATGCGGTATTGATTATCAAAACCTAAACACTCGTAGTTGAGTTGTCCGCCTACAATGTGCGTAGCGAACGCTTGTGCTGCCGCAAATTGTAGCAAAAGGAAGAGTAGCGTTTTTTTTGTTGGCATGAGTTTTCATTTTTTTTGCAAGCAATAGAGATATTTTACAACAAAAATAGAAAATTATTTTGACAAAATAGTTTTTTTAGGTTAATTATAACTTTTACCTACTTTACGCTTTCAAGTTTTACAATGCTTTTAATACACAACACCTGCGCTCGTCGCCATACTAAGGTACGCCCAAACACTGTTGAGGTGTGTATCGACGGCACACCATTCTATAGCATGAGTGTTCCGTCACACGTTCCTCCAACTACCACCTATCAGCTCTATTTCGGCGTAATAAACATAGACATTTATATTAATACGATGAAAACTACAAAATATTGTCGTCAGACCGTCGCAGCGTACATTTAACGATGGTATAATTCATAATTACCTAAAATTCCGCCGTAAAACTAAACACTAATTTAGGGAAATTTTCCTCCGCCATCTGCAACGCCCACGCCGACTCTGCCAAATACACCAACCGACCGTTTTTGTCGTTTGCCATCAGGCGCAAATATCGCTTCGTAAATTCTGCTATTTGCGCCGCGTCGCCGCTAATCCAGCACGCTTTATGCAAGTGTATCGGCTCGTAGCTGCATGAAGCCGTATATTCGTGTAGCAATCGGAACTGAATGACCTCAAATTGCAGCGCACCGACCGTTCCTATTATTTTCCGACCGTTCATTTGCAGCGTAAAAAGTTGCGCTACCCCTTCGTCCATGAGTTGGTCTAAACCCTTCGCTAGTTGTTTCGCCTTCATCGGGTCGCGGTTTTCCACATAGCGGAACATTTCGGGCGAAAACGACGGAATACCTGTGTAACGCAGTTTTTCGCCCTCTGTTATCGTGTCGCCGATTTTGAAATTCCCCGTGTCGTGAATACCAATAATGTCGCCGGGGTACGCCGCGTCGATGACGGATTTGGTATCGCCCATAAAACCAGTTGGCGCAGAAAATTTCATATCCTTATTATTTCTGACGTGCAAATAATTCGTGTTGCGCTTAAACTCCCCAGAGCAAACGCGGATAAACGCAATCCTGTCGCGGTGTTTCGGGTCCATATTAGCGTGTATTTTGAATACAAAACCGCTAAATTTGGCTTCGTCGGGCTGCACTTCGCGGCTTTCGGTGTGCCGCGCAAGCGGCGTAGGTGCTATCTCCACAAAGCAATCGAGCAGTTCCTTTACGCCGAAGTTATTCACCGCCGAACCGAAAAACACAGGACTTATTTTGCCCGCCAAATAGTCGGCGCGGTCAAATGTCGGATATACGCCCGATACCAATTCCAATTCCGTGCGTAATTTATCGGCGGCTTGTGCGCCAATACATTTATCCAATTTCGGGTCATTCAAGTCTGTAATCTTTATAATATCTTCCTCGTCCGCTTGTTTGCCGTGCGGGCGGAACAGCGCGAGACTTTGGTCGTACATATTATATACACCTTGGAAGTCGTAGCCCATACCAATCGGGTAGGAGAGTGGGCAAACCTTGATTTTTAGTTTTTCTTCCAGCTCGTCGAGCAAGTCGAACGGGTCTTTACCTTCGCGGTCTAACTTGTTGATAAACACGATGATAGGCGTGTCGCGCATACGGCACACCTCCACCAATTTTTCCGTCTGCGACTCCACACCTTTCGCCACATCGACCACCACAATCACACTATCTACCGCCGTGAGCGTGCGGTAAGTATCTTCCGCGAAGTCTTGGTGACCAGGCGTATCCAAAATATTTATTTTCGTGTCGCGGTACTCAAACCCCATCACCGAAGTAGCGACCGAGATACCCCGTTGCCGCTCTATCTCCATAAAATCGGAAGTCGTGCTTTTCTTAATTTTGTTTGATTTCACCGCACCCGCAATCTGTATCGCGCCGCCAAAAAGAAGGAGCTTTTCGGTGAGCGTCGTTTTTCCGCCGTCAGGGTGTGCTATTACCGCAAAGGTTCTGCGGCGCGCAATTTCTTGTTTAAATGATAACATAAATAAATATAATGATTTTTGTAATTTATTTTATTTTGAGTAGCTAACTTTACACGTTGCCTTGTATTTTGTCCCAAAAACCCTGCAAAAGTCGCTAAAAATACGGTCGTATCAAAGAAAATAATGTTTTTGTTTACACAATAAGCAAATCGCACTTTTTCAGATACATTATATATATAGTGTGTTTGTTTATTTAAGTGTATGTTTAAAATTAGGCGTGATTATCGGGAACGCCGAAAAATAGTTAAACCGTAGCCTGCTACCCTCCAAATGGAGGGGCTGGGGGAGGCTCTGCGTAGGGTTAAGCTATTTTTCAAGTGTAGATAAATAATCACAACTAATTTTATTCAGCTATTTACATAAAATTAACGTACAAAATAGCTACGCTAATAGTTTCGGTTGTATCTTTGATATAATAAAATTAGTATTATTATATTAAACTGGCTACGTTGAATTTGTGATTTTTATAATTGGCTACGGCGAATCTACGATTTTCATAATTCATAATTTATAATTCATAATTAAAAAACGGTTTGGACAAGAAAATTTACAAAATACTTATCGTCGATGACGAAGTCGACATCATCGAGTTTGTGCGGTACAATTTGCACAAAGAAGGCTACGAAGTCTTCACGGCGCACAACGGTTTGGCTGCCATTGAGGCGGCAGAAGCGCATCGCCCCGACCTTATTTTGCTCGATGTGATGATGCCCGAAATGGACGGTATAGAAGTTTGTCGCAGCCTCCGGGAGCGCGAACATTTCGTGACAACCATCATTGCTTTTCTTACCGCTCGTGCCGAAGATTACGCGCAAATAGCGGGTTTGGACGCAGGCGGCGACGATTATATCGCCAAACCGATACGCCCGCGCCTGTTATTGAGCCGCATACAAGCGTTGCTGCGTCGCAGCGCAATATCAAACGCGCCCGAAAACGCGGCTGCCGACGGCGCACAATATATTCTAGATTTTGGTACGATAATAATTAATAGCGAGCAGATGACCGTCACGCTCAGTGACTCAGTCGTTATTTTAGCGCGTAAAGAATTTGAGTTGTTGTGGTTGCTCGCCTCCAAAGCAGGCAAAGTTTTTACCCGCGAAGAAATATACACCAAAGTTTGGGGCAGCGACGTGATTGTCGGCACGCGCACCATAGATGTACACATTCGCAAAATCCGCGAAAAGCTCGGCGATATGGATTGCATCAAAACCCTAAAAGGTTTCGGCTATAAGTTTGAAGTGTAGAATGCGCAAAAATCTCTGCATCTTTGCCTCTCTGCGTTTAAAAACTTCTTTGCGTCTAAGAACTTCCATGCTCAAAAATCTCTGCATCTTTGCCACTTTGCTGCTCTGCGTTTAAAAAAAAACTTCTTTGCATCTAACAACTCCTGTACTCAAAAAAAATCTGCATCTTTGCCAAAAAAATAAAAATTTTAACAATAATTTAATATTTGTTTTGCCAATCAAGATAAATGTAGTATAATTGCTTTTCAATTAAATAATTATACTTTTTACTCCTATTTATGGCTCAAAACAATATTATAGACCACAGCATCGACGCAGATGCAGCACCAAAACGGCAGCTCTCTATTACCGAAATTATCAATATGAGCTTCGGCTTTATGGGTATTCAGATGGGTTTCGCCTTGCAAAACGGCAATATGTCGCGTATTTTTGAAAGTTTCGGCGTTAAGGAAGACCAACTCGCGCTGCTTTGGCTCGCAGGACCTATGACCGGTTTATTGGTGCAGCCCGTTGTCGGCTACTTTTCGGACAGAACTTGGATGCCTGCGCTCGGTCGCCGTCGTCCGTACTTTCTTTTAGGTGCTATTTTAGCCACTATTTCTTTGGTGATAATGCCAAATTCGCCGTCGCTATGGGTTGCGGCGGGTATGTTTTGGGTGATGGATTCGTCGTTCAATATTACAATGGAGCCGTTTCGCGCCGTAGTTGGCGACAAGCTGCCCGTGAATCAGCGCACACTCGGCTTCGCCGTCCAAACCATTTTTATCGGTTTTGGTGCGTGGATAGCGTCGCAACTGCCGTCGCTTTTTACCGCGATGGGCGTTAGCAATACGCCGTTGCCGGGCGACCATATTCCCGACACCGTCAAATACGCTTTTTATACAGGCGCGGCGGGTTTTTTCTTGTTCGTATTATACACCGTTCTTACTACTACCGAAGACCCACCAGCTAATCTCGAGGAGATTCGCGCCGATAAAAAAGGTATTTTTACAGGTATTATCGAGGCGTTTGTCGGTATTGGCGATATGCCAAAAGAGATGGTACAGTTGGCAGCCTGCCAGTTTTTCTCTTGGCTCGCGCTGTTTCATATGTGGATTTACATGACTCCTGCCGTTACCGAACACCTCTATCATACCTCCGATAAACAGTCAGCGTTGTACAATGAAGGCGCAAATCTAGTCGGTTCATCGTTCGGGACGTACAATATTGTATCTGCGATATTTGCATTCATATTGCCGTATATTGCGAGCAAACTCAGCCGCAAAGTGACGCACATGATTTGCTTGATAATAGGCGGAATTGCGCTATTGAGCGTCCGTTTGCTGCCCGACCCGTCGTATATGCACATCGTCGGTATTGGTATTGGCTTCGCGTGGGCGAGTATTTTGACGATGCCGTATGCGATGCTTACCAACGTTTTGCCGCCTAACCGCATGGGTTATTTTGTCGGTGTATTCAACTTTTTTATTGTGTTGCCACAAATAGTAGCGGCGTTCTTTTCGGGTTATTACATCAAAGCCTTAGGCGGCGACTCGATGACCGCTATCACCATCGGCGGTGTGTCGTTTATCCTCGCGGGTCTGCTCGCGCTGCGGGTGCAAGATAAAAATTAAATTAGTGATTAACGATTAGTGTTCAGTGTTCAGTAGGAAAATAAATTTTGGACAAGTAAACATCAAGGCGAATAAGGTGCGCGCACGAGCGGCTTTATTCGCCTTAGTGTTGTTGTGTGCGTGCGCGCAGCCGAAGCAGGAACTCACTACGGGCGAATACACTCACGGCTTGCATTTGTCCTCGAACGCGCAAGGCGACGGCATCGCTTACGCTTGGTTCGATAGCAAAATATACACCGATACGCCATTTATTTTTTGCATCACGCCGTATATACCGAAAGGCAATGTGGTGGCTTGGCTGCCACCTAATTACCGCCGTATGGTGTACGGCGAAGTGGAGCTGCTCGGCAAAGATTCGTTTCGTATTCAATTGGATAAAGCGGTGGTCAATACCGCTTTCGCGCAACAATTCACCAAACCTAACCGCATGACTTTCGCGCTGCGCAACGCCGCAACCGATTGGTTTTGGTTGGGCTTATTCAACGCCAAAGACAGTACTTTTATATATAAAAAAGCGAACTTGGACGCGCCGCATTATGTGACTTCGCCTACCGCGCATTGTTACGCAAAAGCGATAAAAGGCGAATGGGTGACGATATGCACCGATAGCGGCTATTATTATGTGCCGAGAAGGGATTTGTATTGATTAATGCGAAATCGCAAAATATTACGGTGTTGCCAATAATTGGGGAATAATTTAAAACATAAATATTCCATAATTTAGTGCTATCTTTGCGCGCTGTAACGAAATCATATTTGTAATTTAGGGAATGAAGAGAAAATAAGGGACTGAATATTGTCATGCAGAATTTTGGGTCAAAACAAGGCAGATTTGAGGCGCGATGCCTAGCATCGTAACGAAACACGAGCGAAGCGAACTGGCGAAGCAAATCTAACGCAGTTTTGGCTCAAAAGACAAGTGAGCATACAGTATCTTATTTTGGAAGCGTTCCAATATAAACAAATTTCATCATAAAGGAACTTACTTCGTTTTTTTATTGTTACAACAAGAATAGTAAAATAGATTAGCAACATAGGTTAATAACATTATAATTGTGCGTAAGCACTCATATATTACAACAAAAGTGGATAAAAATACGATTACAGGATTTGCCCTAATCATAATGATGACAATGGGTTATCTGTGGCTCTCGCGCCCCTCTGAGGCGCAACTCGCACACGAAAAACACAGCCAAGACAGCATCGCTGCCGCGCAAAAAAAAGCAGTTACACCAATTGCAGACGCTAAAAAACCAGATACTACCGCCGTCGTCGCTCCCAATGACCCTGTCGCTGTCGCTAAACTCACGGGTTCGCTCGGCGCATTTGCGGCTTCGGCTACAGGCAAAGCGGAGGACGTAATCCTCGAAAACGACAAACTTAAACTTACGTTTAGCACCAAAGGCGGCGCGATAAAGGCTGCTGAGGTAAAGGGTTTTTTGAAATATGTGCCTATTACCAATAAGATAGGTGAGTTCACCAAAGCACCCGTTCAGCTACTCGATAACCCTCAAAATCGGTTCGATTACACGCTGCCCGTAGGCGCAGGTGTGCATAGCTCCGACCTTTATTTTACGCCAACCACAGACGGAAATAAGCTCACGTTTAGAGCGTCGGCAGGCGAAGGCAAGTATTTTGAGCAAAGCTACGAACTGCCTAACGACAGCTATACGCTGCAATATAAGCTACATTCTGTCGGTTTGAACGACGTTTTTTCGGGCGATAAATTGTTGCTCAATTGGGAAAACTATTTGGATAAAATGGAAAAATATCCAAAATATGAAGTCACTCTTTGTACCGTAAACTACAAAAAACAAGCAGGCGAACACAGCTACACAAGTTATGGCAAAACGACCGACGAAACGCTCGCAGGTGCAGATTTGCATTGGATAAGCCACACGCAGCAGTTTTTTAATACGTCTTTAATAGCTGATTCTTCGCCGTTTTTAGCGGGCGCAAAAGTAGGGCAGGAGGCACCTGAAGATAACGACGTGTCGCCGTTTTTGACTAAACTCAACAGCCAAATCGCTATTCCGTACAAAAAAGGCGCGGACGAAAATTTTGCGATGCGTATGTATGTCGGACCCAACGACTACGACCGACTAAAAGCAGAAAAAGCGGATTTAGAGGAAGTCATATCTTTCGGTTGGAGTATTTTTGGGGTGATAAACCGTTGGGTGATGCGTCCAATATTCTTATTTTTGAGTAGTTTTATTGGCAGCGCAGGTATAGTTATCTTATTGCTAACGCTGTTGGTTAAACTCATTTTGTACCCCTTGTCGTACAAAATGATACATTCGCAAGCGAAAATGGGCGTAGTAAAACCGTTGCTCGAGAAGCTCAAAGCCAAGTTCGGCGACGACCAGCAATCTATGCAAGTAGAGCAAATGAAACTCTACCGCGAGTACGGCGTGAACCCGCTCGGCGGCTGTTTGCCGATGGTAGTGCAGTTGCCAGTCTGGTTGGCGTTGTATCGGTTTTTCCCTGCCTCGCTCGAGTTCCGCCAAAAGAATTTCCTTTGGGCAGACGATTTATCGTCTTACGATAGCATCTATAATTTTGGTTTTAACGTGCCGTTTTACGGCGACCATATTTCGCTTTTCGCGATACTTTGGGCAGTCACGACCTTAGCTTACACCTATTACAACTCCAAAGACATGGATTTTTCAGCCAATCCAGCTATGAAGTATATGCAATATGTTACGCCAGTTATTTTTGTGGTATTTTTCAATAATTTCGCCGCAGGTTTGGCGTGTTACTTGGTTTTCAGTAATTTATTGAACATCGTTCAGACGTTGGTGACTAAAAACTACCTCATCAATATGACTAAATTAGCTGCCAGTATGGAAGCTGAAAAAAATAATCCGACCAAAAAAAGTGGCGGTTTTCAAGGGCGCTTGGAGAATATTATGAAGCAGCAGCAAGCGTTGCAAGCGAAACAGAAAAAGGCATAGTGTTTGATTATAAAAATAAAAAACGCGCCAAACCTTGATAATCAAGGATTGGCGCGTTAGTTTTTGGTGGAGGTGGAGGGATTCGAACCCTCGTCCAAACAAGGCATCTGAGAGCCATCTACATACTTAGTCGTTCAATTTATTTTCGTGAAACGGCTAGGCTGAACTACCGACCTTGACCGCTCCCTTATCCACTTTTATCTTACGAGGTGTCGCGGAACGCCCCTCGCCAGTCTCAAAAAAGTCCGATACGCGGCACGCTGTATATGAAACCTCAAGCGTGCGGCGCAATGGCTATAAGGCGTAATTAACTAAATAATTAGGCAGCCATGGCAAATGAAGAATTGCCGTTTGAAAAGTGTAGCGTGAAGCGATTAACGAGTTCAACACGCATTGCTCGGTATGCCGACTAACCTATAACCTTCCTGTCGATTCCGGTCACCCCCTTCCATTCTAATAACGCAAAGGTAAATAAAAAAGTTTATATTTGCGCTATTATTTTAAATCGTATGTAATTTATGGCAATCTTCGCCAATATTTTTTTGCTTGTATTTTTTGCAAGCCTTATTTTTATACGCCGTCTGCCCGAAACTGCGCGAGTGCTGCTGTTGCGTTTACTGCCGTTAATCGGCGTACTAACGCTGCTACAAATCGCTTTTTTTTACTATAATAGGCACATTTCCGTTGTTTTTGCGCAAGAAATATACACTACTTTACAGCGTGCTTTTCGCGTTACTACCGCTACGGCGGTTGCCGCCTTGCTGCCTTCTTTTGTCTTTTTTATAGTTTATAATATCAATAAAGAACGTATTTATTTACTCCAAATTAGCGATATTTTGTATTGGCTTGGCGCAACTTTTGTCGCTTCGCTCAATATTATCGATATATTGTACTATCCGTTTGTGCGCCGACACCTCAATATTATTGATGTCGATTTATTGAGCCGCAGCGTTTATTTAATTCCCGAGTATGCGGTTCAACTTCCTTTTTTATTGCCAATCATAATCGTATTATTTTTATTTTTTTGGCAAATAACGCGGCGCATCAATACCAAAAATACTACTCACGATAAGCCTATTTACACCAGTATTTTTACTATTTTTACAATAGGATTTCTAACGGCTTTTCTTCCTAATCCCTTGTTTTTCAAGGTTTTTGATGTCAATGTGAACGAAGTATTTTGGACTTACGAACTCAACGGCGCATTCACATTACTTTGCTCCGCTACCGAACCGCCGCCGCTTTTAGCGCGTAAAACCTATTTTTCAGAAACGGAATGCAAGCGTATTTTTTCGCCACATCAGCAATTTAATTATGTCACAGATACCGCTTCCCGTCCCAAAAATATTGTTTTATTTTTTATAGAAAGCGCGCCGCAGGAGTTTTTTGACGAAACGAACGCCGACCGACCCGTAATGCCGTTTGTGGACTCATTGCGACGCGAATCTTGGGTTTTTGACAACGCTTTTGCATCTTCTACCTCTACCGACGATGCTTTTATGACCGTTGTAGGCGGAATACCGTATTTTACCCGCACTTCGTTGCCATTTTCTGCCTATTCGGGTAATAAATTTGTAGCAACAGGGCATCATTTACAAGAAAAAGGCTATTTTAATTCATTTTATTACGGTGTAAACAATAATACATCGGGTTTCGGGCGTTATGCACGCTGTTTTGGCATCGAAAACTATTATGATTTGAATAATTTGCATTTGCAACCGAATGCCAAAGGCGTACAACACGACCATTTATTTATACCTTACACCGCGCAAAAATTGGCGGAACAGCCGCAGCCGTTTTTTTCTATTTTATTTAATGTGCAAACGCACACGCCGTTTAATTTTCTGCCCGAAGACATTGCAGCCACACTGCCAAAAGGAAAAATAGACGCTTCTCGAGCGTTTAGTTATTTCGATTATACGCTGCGGCGTTATTTTGCTGCTGCGCGACAACAGGCGTGGTTTGCGAATACCATTTTTATATTTGTAGGCGACCATTTTTCGCGTTCCGCGCAACAAAAAGCAAAGAGCGATTTGGGAAGATACCGCGTTCCGCTTTGGATTTACAGCCCGCAGAAAGGTTGTATCGCGCCACATCATACGCAAATGCCTGTGCATCAATTAGATATAGCACCTACCATTTTGGATTTATTGCATTACGCCAAGCCGTTTTATAGTTTTGGACAATCGCTTTGCGACAGCTCTGCGAACAGAAAAATTATGTTTCGCCACGACGAGGGCGCGTATTGGTGCATCGGGCGCGACTACGCGCTGCAATATGACGATAAAAAAGCGCAAGCAACCGCGCTCTATCGTTGGCGCACTGACGCAGATTTAAAGCAAAACTGCCTTGCTGTTGCGCCACGCGATACGCTCGCTGATTTGCTCAAACATACTCGCGCCGTCATTCAAACCTATCATAATGATTTGATTGACAATAAGTTTTGGTAGTTTTTTTGCGTGATTTTTTTTGTTAGAATTAAGAGAATTATTTTTAAAGTGGCAATAAATACAGTACCGATTTTTTACTTGAATCCTACCAATAAAAAAATAAGCAAACCAACACGCCGTCCTACTACCATTGAGCAGAGCAGCGTGTTGTTTTGCTTTAAAATAATTGCAATAATTATCGTTTGCGAAACCGCAAAACCGCCCAAATCACGCCTGCCAACACGAGCCAAAACGTCCATGCTTGCGCCAATACTACTACAACGTCGAGCAAGCCGTACCAGCCAATACTGAGCGCGTCGGCTAAACTACGAAAAAAACCTGCGTGAAATTGGTTCGCATTGGTATTCGCCACAACTTGTTTTGCGACCACTTCGTGCTGATAAATATTGAGGCTTATGGTAGAAAAACTGACGCGGTCGGTGAGGTTCATATTCGTGATTTCTGCGTCGTCGGCGGAGTTTTGCGTCTGCGCGATACCGCGCTCCCCGTCGATGGTTTCGCCTAATTTTTTGCCGTTTTTATCTATCGCTCTGCGCAAATTACCTGCGAGTTCGCGTCCGCGCTGCGTGCGCATTTTGTTTGCCAAAAGCTGCAAACTCACGTCGTCGGCGGTCAGTTTGCGGTAATCCAAATGCTCTATCATTCGGTCTATTTGTACCAAAAGCGTATCGAAATACTGATTCGGGACGCGCAGCGTTGTCGTATTTTCCACGGTATAAATAGTGGTTTCGAGCAGCGAATCGCTGTTGTACGGCGCGAGAATAGTTTCGTTCGTGTTGGTTTGCAAATTAGACGATGTCACAAAACCGCTAAATTTTTGCGTAATTGCTTCCAATTTTTGTTCCGTTGAATGTACGTCTTTTACGCGGAAGCGGAAATCGGCGAGCCGCAAAAACTGCCGCTTTTCGGGTGCCGCGACGTGCGAAGCAACCTCATCTTTTGCGATAGCTTTTTCGTCGGTTTTGGCACTCGGTTCAGCAGCCGTTGCCGCTTCGCTACCTTGCGTCGCGACTTGGTTTTGCTCACTTTTTTGATTATCTCGCGGCTCGCGACGCTGCCCGCAAGCGAGTAACGTAAGCCCGCAAATTGAGGCGAAAGCCAAAACATGGAAATTTATTTTTTTTACAAAAAGCATACATTAATTTTTAAAATGGTAAAAACGGAGTATTGAAAACACTGTTTCAATTATTACAATTATAGATGCTCGTTTTGCAAAAATGGTGGTTAAGAAAATATTAATATTGTACTAATATTTTCTTAAAAAGTAGCAGAAATACTCTGATAATAAAACGGTACTTTAGAAACATAATGCCAATAAATTATTTTACAAAAGTAGGTATTTTATTTCAATATCAGAAAAAAAGGGGTGCATAACAATTTTCAAAAAATTAAATGTTAAAAGTTAGTATTTTTTTGACTATATTTGTGGAATTATAGCATTTTTTAATCATTAAAAAAATAAAAAATATGTGGGTAGAAACCAACAACCGCCTCGTGCGCACCTTCCGCTTCCAAAACTTTATGGAGGCGTTTGCTTTTATGACCGAAGTCGCTTTTTATGCCGAAAAAGCCGACCATCACCCGAACTGGTCGAACGTCTATAATACAGTAGAGATACAGCTCACGACGCACGATAAAGGCAATACCATCACCAAAAAAGACACCGATTTAGCGGCGGCGATAGACGCAGTAGCGGCGAAGTATAGCGCGTAGGTAAACGGTGCTATATATTGGCGTATACAAAATTTAATACTTTATAAAAAAACAAATTTGTTTTTATTGTTTATAATTTAAAGGCATAATATCTATGAATTATATATTATAAATAAATATTTAAAAATAGGCTGATAATCATAGTTTTATGAATTTAGGTATTAAAAACAAATTTTTAAACCGTTGTCAATCAATACGATATGTATAAATATTATACATAATATTAAATATAAATATAAATTTTATATTTAAAAATAAAGGATAAAAAAGTGAAGTTTTAAAAAAAATAAAAAAAAATTATTTTTTTTTTCGTGTTATAACACTATGAAAATCAGTGTATCGAGACGAAAATGAGGCCAAGTTTATGCGGATATTTGGGGACGAAATTTGAAATCTATTTTTAAAAACGAAGATTTAACCGTACCTTTACATTCCCAAAAAAGCGGTAACTATTGCGTTACGCGAAAAGATTGGGCTTCGAGGGTAACTACCATTTTTTATTTGGTTAGTCAGGTTTTGTTTATTTTTCTAAGTCATAGCAAAATACAAACCTCTCGTTAATTCCTTCGGGTTACAAAAATAGAATTATCACTTTTGCAAGGTTTTCAACACAAATTTTTTTATTTTTTATTCTCCTACCACTCTTATGACCTCTTCTGTCCTCAACGATAATGCGAAAAACGCGGCTGCTATGTGGTCGCATTGTTTACAATATATCAAAGCGAATATCGACCCTAAGCCTTTTCGGACGTGGTTTGAGCCGCTTAGTGCTGTGAAGTTAGTCCAGAATACACTTACCCTACAAGTACCAAACGCCGTATATTACGAGTATATAGAGGAGCATTTTATAGATGTGTTGGGCGGAGCTTTACGCCAACAACTCGGGCATCACTTCAGTTTGGAGTATCAAGTACAGGTTACGCCGCCAGCGCAAGAAACGCAAGACAACAAAAAAGATAATTTAGTACCGAACTCCGCCGAACATATCAAAAACCCGTTTGTGATACCTGGTATCAAAAGAATGAAGATTGATAGTCAGCTCAACGAAACGTACAGATTAGAGAATTTTGTGGAAGGCGAGTGCAATAAAATGGCGCGCTCTGCGGGTATTGCGGTAAGCAAGCAGCCAGGAACGACGAGTTTTAATCCACTTATCATATACGGTCCGTCGGGGTCGGGCAAAACGCATTTGGTACACGCTATCGGCAACGCGACGCTCGAGAAATATCCCGAAAAGAACGTATTATATGTGTCGTCGCATACTTTTATGAATCAATTGGTCGCGCATATCAAAAACAATACGGTCAATGATTTTATTTTATTTTACAATACATTAGATGTATTAATTATCGACGATATTCAGTTTTTTGATAAAAAACAGCGTATGCAGGAGATATTTTTTACGATATTCAATCAATTGCATCAGTCGCACCGACAAATTATAATGACTTCGGACAAAACACCGAAAGACTTGGAAGGCATAGAAGAGCGGCTACTCACGCGGTTCAAATGGGGCTTAATCGCCGACCTCGGTACACCCGATATCGAGACCCGTATGGCGATTATGCTAACCGCAATGGAACGCGGTGGTATCGCTGCCAATATAGAAATACTCGAGTATTTGTGCTATCATATTGATAATGTGCGTGGTATATTAGGCGCGGTGAACCGCTTGAAGGCGTATCACGAGTTTAGCGGAAGATTAATTGACATGAAATTAGCCAAGGAAATAGTGCAACATTATGTAAGTACCGAAGTACAAAAAGAAGTGACGATTGAGGGTATTATCCAATTGGTAGCGGATTATTTCAAAACCGATATTGCGCTGCTTGCTAGCAAAACCCGCAAACGCGAAGTGGTAGAAGTACGACAATTGGCGATGTATATGTCCAAAAAAATGGTCAATAAATCGTTGGAGGCAATAGGCGCGGCATTCGGCGGACGCGATCATGCTACGGTTATTCACTCCTGCAAGTCAATTGAAAACTTGATAGATACTGACCCGATTTTCAGAAAAACGGTGCTAGACGTGGAGCGGAAAATAAAGTTGAGTATCGGTGGTTAATAATTATCACAGTAAAAAAATGCGCGTGTTCGATACCGAATACGCGCATTTTTTTTGTTGTAAAATAAACAGAAAAAAATAAAAAATGCTTTATATCGCTTACGCGCCAATTTATTGTCACCCGTTGCCCGAAGGGCATCGTTTTCCGATGCAGAAATACGAACTCATACCCGAGCAATTGCTGTACGAGGGCAGTATCGTTGCCGATAATTTGTTTGCGCCGACGGCGATAGCCGCCGATTTGGTAATCGGTACGCATACCGAAAATTATTGGAATAAGCTACTCGCAAATGATTTAGATGCGCAACACATTCGGCGCATTGGCTTTCCGCTAACACCGCAACTCATTGAACGCGAGCGGATTATAAGTACAGGAACGATTGATTGTGCGCGCTACGCGCTACAATACGGCGTAGCGATGAACGTGGCGGGCGGCACACATCACGCGTTTGCGGATAGAGGCGAAGGTTTTTGTTTGTTGAATGATATTGCGATAGCCGCCAATTATTTACTCAATAATGGTTTGAGTAAACAGATAGCCGTGATTGATTTGGACGTGCATCAGGGCAACGGAACGGCGGCTATTTTCCGTGGCGAGCCGCGAGTTTATACGTTTAGTATGCACGGCGAGCGCAATTTCCCGTTCCATAAAGAGCAGTCCGACTGGGATATTGGTTTACCCGATGGCATCTCTGACGCGCCGTATTTAGCCTTGCTTACCGACGCGCTGAACAAAATAATGGATACCGTGCAGCCCGATTTTGTATTTTATTTGTCTGGCGTAGATGTACTCGGTACTGATAAATTGGGCAAACTCGGACTAAGCCGCGCCGCTTGCAAAACCCGAGACAGGCTGGTTTTTGAGCAATGCAAACGACATAAAATACCTGTTTCGGTAAGTATGGGCGGCGGCTATTCGGAGCGATTAGTGGATATAGTGGAGGCACACGCGAATACGTTTCGTGTAGCGCAAGAGCTGTATTTTTAGTTCTTTTTAATTAAAAACTGACTTATACTACAACTAAAAAGGAGTTTTTACCGTACATTTATAAAAATTAAACCTTTCAAAAAATCATTAATGCGTCCCTTACTTTTTCTTTTTGTCCTCACTATATTTGGTTGTAAGAACACCGAAACCGCTACAAATACGGTAACGCCTACGCCCGAAGCAGCGCACAGCTGCCTTGCGCTCGGCGACTCTTACACTATCGGTACGAGCGTTGCGGACAGCAGTCGTTGGAGTGTGCAGATGGTTGCGCAGATGCGCAAGGCGCAAATACCGATGCTCGATGCCGACATCATTGCTCGAAACGGCTGGACGTGTAGAGATTTGCAAGACGGAATTGATGCGGCAAATAATACTAAAAAATACGAATTGGTGACGTTGCTGATTGGTGTAAACAACCAATATCGTAGGCAAGACATCAATGCATTTAGAGTAGAATTTCGCGGAATAGTACAAACTGCGATTGGTTTTGCACAAAATAAAGAGAAAAAAAGAGTGCTAATTTTATCGATTCCTGACTGGGGCGTTACGCCCGCAGGTGGCTCGAGTGCAGCAATAATAGCCGCCGATATTGACCGCTTCAACGCGGTAGAGCAAGACGAATGCAATGCGGCAGGTGTGCAGTTTATTGACATTACGCCGCTTTCGCGCACCGCTTCGGGCGAGTCGAGTTTGGTTGCTTCGGACGGATTACATTTTTCTGGAAAAATGTACCGCTTGTGGGCAGAGAAAACGTTGCCGTTTGCGACAAAGGTGGTGCGCTAAATAATTATAATTTTGAGGTTTTTTATTTGAGTGCAAATAAAAAAACATAACTCACTTTGCGTCTCTGCTTAAAAATCATTGTTTCTTTGCTAACAGGATTAAGGTAGCAAATTATATTTTTTCTAATGTGATTTGTACTCGTCTGTTGTGCGACCGACCGTTTTCGGTCGTGTTATCGTCTATTGGTTGCGTTGCGCCATAGCCTTTTGCGCGTATTTTGGCAGGGCTAATGCCCAATTGTAATAAATAATTATTTACGGCTTCTGCGCGTTTTTGTGACAAATTTTCGTTTAAGGTAGCGTTGCCTGTATTATCGGTGTGTCCTGCTATCAAAAAGGTGCCAGCGAATTGTAATAAATTAAAATCTGTGACAAAGGTTGCTAATAATTTTTTCGCATCTGCGTTGAGTTCTGCTTTGCCCGTCTCGAAGCCAATATCTTTGATAGTTAAGTTTGGCAGTGTCTCTTTCTTCGTTTCTGTTACTGCGACGGGCGCGTCTGCAACTTCTTCTACCGCAACATCGTCTAAATAATAATAGGCTTCTAAGGTGTGTTGTGGTTTCGCCCAAAAACCGATAGAAAGATAAGCCAAGTCGGTACTCGGCGCAATGAAATCTGTGACTAAAATCCACTCGTTTGCGATTATTTTTTGGTGGGTAATACCGATTTGAAAAGGCGCGGAAAGTGGTTTATCGGTGTTTGTTCGCAAGGCTTTTTCGTGAAGATACGCGCCAAATTTAGGCGACGCATAAGTTTGATTGTGTTTTTTGGATAACGGCGAATAATTAATCCAAAAAGATACGCTGTACCGCTTGCCTGCGTGCAAGGGCGCGGACAGTTGCGTTGTGATTACCTCCTGCCAATTTTGCTCCGATACTGGACGTATCAAGTACGCTAAACCAACGCATGAACTACCCGAATGTGGCGAAATAGTGCTTTTGTCGTCTGTTTTTTTTAACATCATTAGTGTTCACAATATCGGGCGACGTGCCGTTTGCCGACAGCCAATTACTGACGCGTTGCTCAAACTTTGCGCGGTCAGTCGGCTGATTAAGCGGCAAATAACCGCCTGTATTTACTTTAAAATCAGGGTTTTGTACCAAGTTTTGAGCGGCGAGTGTAGCGGTGTTAGCGTAAAGCAAAGTTAATAATAAAAATAATCGTTGCATGATTTTTGTGACAGTTTGACTAGGTAATTATTGATGTAAAATAACATAAAAAACCGCATCAATCCGTTCAGACCAATGCGGTTTTGCGACTAGAAAGGTAAAATTTTAGGCTTCATCAACCATGCGTTGCAACATTCCCGCTAAACCGTTTACCTTTGCGTACTCGATAGCGTAATACACAAAACGCTCTTTTTTGCGACAAATCACTACGCCCGCCTCCCGCATAATTTTGAGGTGTTGTGACGTGATAGACTGCTCTAACTTCAAGGCATTGTAAATCTTATTTACATTTACCTCTCTTTCTTGGTGAATAAAGTTCAATATTTGCAGCCGCAAAGGGTGCGCAATTGCTTTTAGCACCTCAATATTGGCGTGCATTACATTCATTTCTTCCGCTTTTAACATAGTAAAGTTGGTTTTGGATTAGGAAAATTGTTTATCTATTCACTCATGGGGGAAGAAAATGTTTTAGTTTTTGTAACTGAAAAATTTATATCAAAAAAAAATCCTTATTTTTGTTTTTAATATAATACTAACAAATATAGGATATTTTTGTTTAACAAAATAATAATGTTTTCAATTTCTTTTATTTCCTATTATTTTAGATAGATTCTAAATAAACGCAAACTTAAATTTTAAACACATTCGTTTGGATAAAATAATATTTCAAAATGGCATAGCTAATCAACAGATTTCTGTGACATTAAAAAAATACACTGCATCATTTTCCAAAATTATTTTTTTATGTGATACGAATACCGAGCGCGATTGTTTGCCTTTGCTCGATATTGAAGTGTTCCTCAATAGTGAAAAAATATTTATTTCCGCAGGCGAAACTCACAAAAATATACAAACTTGCCAGCATATCTGGTCGGAGTTATTGCGTTTGCGCGCCGACCGCAATACCGTTTTGGTGAATGTAGGCGGTGGTGTAGTGAGCGATATGGGGGGGTTTGCAGCGGCGACTTATAAGCGTGGTATTGCATTTATCAACGTTCCTACTTCCCTCCTCGCGATGGTCGATGCGTCGGTTGGCGGCAAAACGGGTATTGATTTTGGCGGTATAAAAAATAGTATTGGCGTATTCAAAACACCCGAAGCAGTACTAATTGACACTATTTTTTTACAAACTTTATCTCCGCGTGAGCTGCAAAGTGGCTATGCCGAAATGATAAAACATCATTTAATTAGTGGCATACCGCTCCCCGAACTCGGTAAATTAACGTATATAGATATAGAGCGGTCGGTGGCGGTCAAATCTGCGATTGTGGCTGCCGACCCTACCGAGCAGGGTTTGCGGCAGGTACTCAATTTTGGGCATACAGTCGGTCACGCTATCGAGGCGTACTGTCTATATACCGATTTAGCACTTTTACACGGCGAGGCGGTAGCATTAGGTATGGCAGTAGAGGCGGCTATTTCGTCCGATTTATATGGTTGGGACTTTGATTTATTTTATAATCAATATAAATTTTTACTAATATATAATTATAAATATATAAATCAAAAATATTTTACGTTACCTTTACCTGAAGTTTGGGAACTGATGCAAAACGACAAAAAAAATACCGAGAATACAGTGAAAATGGTTGCTTTACGCAAAATCGGAGACCCCGTCTATGGCATATCTATTACCTTACAACAAATAGAAAATGCTTATAAACGTGTTCTGTTAGGGTATAATAAACGCTAATTCGATTGAAAATAAAGGCTAAATTCATCAAGAGTTAGCATTTTAATTTTTCAACATCAGGACATATTTTGTGACATAGTTATTTAACAACAAAAAAGTTTATTTTGAAAAAAATACTCCTTATTTTATTTTTTGCTACGGCAATATTTACTCTATCTATTACTGCACAACGGACTACGCGATTTGGTGCAGCGAGTGCCGAACCCGATTGGGCAAAAAGGGTCGTATGGTATCAAATTTTCCCTGAACGATTTCGAAACGGCGATAAAAGTAACGACCCGTCTGTTGTCGATACGCGAGGAGCGTACCCGCACGACACACTTTCGCCCTGGGAGGTACACCCTTGGACGAGTGACTGGTACGAATTGCAACCCTACGAAAAACAAAATGGGAAGGATATTTGGCACAATTTGCAACGGCGGAGGTACGGCGGCGATTTGCAAGGTATCATCGATGAGCTAGATTATCTGCAACGAATGGGTATAACAGCGCTCTACCTCAACCCGATTTTCACTTCGCCGTCCCTACATAAATACGACTGGGTAAACCTGCATCATATAGACCCGAATTTTGGGCCCGATCCGCTCGGCGACCGCCTCACAATGCTTTCCGAAACGCCCGACGACCCCAAAACGTGGCAGTGGACAAAGGCAGATAAGCTGTTTTTGCGCCTCATCAGAGAGGTGCATCGCCGCGATATGTATATAATTATTGATGGCGTTTTCAATCATTCAGGTATAAAATCTTTTGCTTTCCAGGACATTAAAGAGAAAGGAAAGGACTCTCGTTTTGCCGATTGGTATGATTTAGAAAGCGTCAAACCCTTAAAGTACAAAGGTTGGTACGGCGTACCTGAACTCCCTGAACTAAAAGAAAAAGAAGAAGGTGGCTTGGCTGATGGTCCACAAAACTATATTTTTGCTTGTACAAAACGCTGGATGGACCCAGACGACGACGGCAACACTACCGACGGTGTGGACGGCTGGCGATTAGATGTCGCGTTTTGTATCAATCATGTTTTTTGGCAGTATTGGAATACCCTCGTTCGAACTATTAATCCGAATGCCTACACGACTGCCGAAATCATTGATACCTATGATAAAGTAACGCCGTATCTCGAGAAAAATGAGTTTCAAGGCGTGATGAACTATAATTTTGCGTGGACAGCCGCCGATTTTTTTATGTCGGAAGACCTCCGTATAAAGCCGTCCGAACTCGATAAATTATTGTCACAAATGCGCAATGTTTTCGGAGAAAAATTGTATAGTTTACAAAATCTTTATGACAGTCACGATACCAATAGAATGACTTCGCAGATAGTGAATCGCGACCAAGTTGCGTTTCAAAAATGGCAAAAATATTTTGATATTTCGCACGGTCGCGATGCCAGTTACAACACTCGAAAACCGAGTACCCAAGAATATAAACAGCAGCGATTAGCCGCTATCTTCCAAATGACGTTTGTTGGCGCGCCTATGATTTATTACGGCGACGAGGTAGGAATGTGGGGCGCAAATGACCCTGACTGTCGAAAACCAATGCTTTGGAATGATTTGACCTATGCGCCTGAACGCATACTACCTAATCAGCAACCTAAACCGCGTCTCGATATAGTAGAGCCAGATATGAATACCTATCAATTTTATAGCCAAGTTATAAATATAAGAAAAAAATATGTACCGTTGCAATTAGGTGATTATCAGACTGTTGTGATTGATGATGCGCGTGATTTGTATGGATTTAAGCGTAGCTACAAGGGGCAAAATATGTATGTGCTATTGAACAATAATACGCGCCCTCAGGGTATAACGCTCGATTTACCTCCATCGCGTTATTGGCACGATGTATTGAACGAAAAAACATACAGAAGTGACTACGCCGATAACTCGCCCGACATACCGAAAACAGAGAGTATCGTTTTTGCTGTACCCGCCAAAAGTGCAATGATATTGATAGAAGAGCAGCCCACTATATTTAGAAAATAAGCGACCCGCGCCTTCTTTGATACCGAATATTGCGATAAATATCACATTCATCATCGCAACATTTTTAGTACTATGGGTAGCTTATTGAATGTCACAATTCATATAAATATTATTTCATAAGTTCAAGCAACTTATATAATACATATAATTAGTTTAAACATATTATTACAGATTAAATATTTTACATATTTGGCTTGATTTTTGAAATATGCTATTGTAACCAACCTTGTTCCAATAGTTTTAACCCAAGTTGCACCGTAATGAAAATAATTTCAAGCCTTTTATCAACTGTTTACATCAGCAGTATTGCCCTGCAAATAGCCGCACAAAACTTTATTCCATATCATCAAGGTAACAAATGGGGTTTTGCAGACGCGGCTAAAAAAGTGGTTGTCACACCAGTTTACGAGGTAGCCGAGCCTGTGCAGGGCGGAATAGCGGCTATTGGCTTGATGCAAAATAACCAAATAAAATTTGGTTTTCTTGATGCAACGGGTAAGGTTGTAGTCGTACCGAAATACGATGCAGTATTAGGTGTGCAAAATGGCCTTGCGGCGGTCAAGTTAGCGGGTAGATGGGGCTTTATCGATGCCACGGGAAAAGAGGTGATTGTGCCGCAATACGAAGCCGTAACTTCGTTTAGCGAAGGCTCTGCTGCTGTAAAACTGAACGGGAAGAGCGGTTTTATTGATGCCACAGGCAAGCCGTTTAGCTTATTCAATTACGAGGCAGTAGAGCCGTTCAAAAACGGATTTGCTCGAGTAAAACGTACCTCGCGTTGGGGTTATATCAACACAAAGGGTAGGGAAGTAGTACCTATAAAATATGAACAGGTCTCTGATTTTCAAGCGAGTACAGCCATCGTAGCCAATTTTGGCAAACGCGGATATATCAACACAGAAGGTAGGGAAATAGTGCCTTGCAGTTTAGACCGTGCCGAAAATTTTAGCGAAGAGCTTGCAGGGGCTTTAAAAACACAAAATATAGGTGGCAAAGCGGTCTATAAATGGGGATTTTATGATAAAAATGGCAGCGTCAAAATTCCTTTTCAGTATAATAACAAGGTGCATGGCAGTTTTGTAAACGGGCTTGCGCCTGTAAGCGTGGCTGGGAAGTGGGGCTATATTAACGCTTCTGGAACGTTGCAAATAGCGGCGAAATTTGAGCTGGCGCAAAATTTTTGTAACAACGGCTCGGCTCGCGCTATGCAAAGCGGCAAATTGGGCTTAATCAGCAGATCAGGTGTGTGGCTCGTACAACCGATATACACCGATATTGACGTGTTTCAAGGCGGATTAGCTCGCGCTACCCGAGCGGGCAAAACGGGCTTTTTGAACGAGCAAGGTAAAGAAATAATCGAGTGTAAATACGCCAAAGCCGACGACTTTAACAACGGAATCGCTAAGGTATATGCCGAAGACGGTGCGCTACTCGGTTACATTGATGCCGAAGGTACAGAATTTTTTTAATTAAATTTGTACAAAAATACTTTCGTATGACAAAATAGTGGTATATTGCTAAAATATTATTGATACAGGTGTAACTTTATTGATGTTTCAATCGTTATAATTACAAATAGAACCATACAATACCGCCTCATGCTGAAAAAAAACTCCAAAAAACAAGTAATTTTGCTATTTGCTATCGCTTTTTGTAGCGTAGCATCATTTACTTATGTCAATTTCGCTACTCAAATAGGTGTTGCTTTGCGCAACGAAACCACAGGTTCTACGCAGGTCAGCCTCAATGTGCTGCCCGATGTAGCCCTGTTTCGTGCAGCCTGGGAAACGGGCAAAACCTTAGTGCCTAAAATTATTTTTATATTTGAATAATAAAAATATGAAAATGTGACTCAATAAATCAGGCGTAGCTATTTCTATCGTTATTCTTATTTTGATTGGAATAATGTTCCATTAGGAACGCGTCCCCAACAAGGTACTGTATGCTCACTTGCCTGGTTACGCTCGTTCACTGCAAATAATGGTATTTTTGCTACCCTTATTTTTGTTCATGTCAAAAACTGTGCGACAATATTCAGTACCTTATTTTCTCTTCATTTCTAAGCGATAATAAACATTTACTAAGTCACAAAAATAGGGTTTTTTTAAAGAAATGTGTGGTGTTGGCGCAATTTAGTAACGTGTAAAACTTAAGTTGGACGTTTTCATTTGTCTTTTACTCCAATACTGCTTCACTCAATAAGTAACGTAGCGCGACTACGACCCTTATTTCGTTAATTGTCTTGAAGCAAAATCCTGCACAAAAATCTGTCTAATCTAAATTCTACACATTCCTTAAAAACGTTACCAATACCGTAAGGCGTTGGTAACGTTTTTTGAATTGCAGTAATACCTTATAGAGCTTCTCCGAAGTCTTCGGGTTCGAACACCTCCGACAAATCAATTTGCAGCGTAGGAAAAACGGACGACTGCACCGTTTCATCGTTCACAAAAATCATCGGCGGCGTGTAAGTGCCGTTTTCCTGCAAACTGTATTGCAAGAGCGTTTCGTGCGTCGGGTCTATAATCCAATATTCTTTGACTTCATTCTCTTCGTAAATCTCTTTTTTAGTCCGCATTTCCTTTTTACTGTTGCTAGCCGAAAGAATCTCGACGACCAAATCGGGCGCGCCAATGCACCCTTTTTCGTCCAATTTACTGCGGTCGCAAATCACACAAAGGTCGAGTTGCACCACCGTCAGCACATCTTTATTAGCCAACAAAGATTTCTTTTTGTCTAATAAACGCACATCGAAAGGCGCAGCATAAGCATTGTATTTTATTTCTTTTAACGCGGTATATAATATGCCACTTAATTGCCACGAAATTTCTTGATGCTTCCGATTTGGCGCAGACATTCGGAGCAGCTTACCTTTGATAAGCTCTATGGTCTGCTCAAACTGCCACGTCAGATAATCGGCATAAGTATAAATACCCTCAGGGTCGAGCTGTCCAATATCGGTGATTTTTTTCATGTGTAAACGTAGAATATATGTATGTGACATGACATATTTAACCCAAAGTTAGTTCTTTTTTTGAAATTAACGGTAGAAGACGACTTTTGCGCCACGTTTCGCGTTGGCGATACAGATAGCAAGTCCGTTTAGATTTGGTAAATCTCTAAGATTTGCCAAATCTGTTGCCCGCTTTACCGCGCCACCACCATCACCGTCAGCCGACTCGTGCAAAGCAGTTTGCCGCGTTCGTCGTGTATTTCGGTGTTCCAAACCTGCATACGCCGCCCGACGTTCACCGCGCGCACCGTCCCCGTCACCGTGCTGCCCTCTTGCGCCGAGCGCAGGTGATTCGCGTTAATCTCCACGCCTACAACGGTTTGCGTGTTCGGGTCATCTACGCAAAGCATCGCGGCGGTGCTGCCGAGCGTTTCGGCAAGTACGACCGACGCGCCGCCGTGCAGTATGCGCATCGGTTGCACCGTGCGCGCATCTACGGGCATCGTAGCGCGCAAGTAGTCGTCGCCGACCTCCGTAAATACGATGCCGCAAGCGGACACCATCGTTTGCGCACTCATCTCGTTGAGCAGCGCGATAGTTGGTTTGGTTTTAAACATACATTTATTATTATAACGAAATTAACCTTTATTTTATTACAAATATACTACCTTTATGCTCAAATATAAGCGTAAATATAAGCGTAAATATAAGTCACTAAAAAAATATTATAATGAAAAAAACAATTTTATTTTGCTTAACCGCTACTTTGTTCGCCGCTTGCGCGCCAAAAGTAGCCAAAACAACACTTACCAATATGAAATACCCGAGCATTCGCCGCGACGAAGGGCAAAAAGACAACTTTTTTGGGACGGAAATCACCGACGCTTACCGTTGGCTCGAGGACGCGAACACGCCCGAAACCAAGACCTTTGTGGCAGATGAAAACAAACTCACTGCCAGCGTATTGGACAAAATCGCGTTCCGCCCCAAAGTAGCCGAACGCCTAGAAAAAGTATGGAATTTCGAGCGATACGGCATTCCGTTCAAAGAAGGCGGCAAGTATTATTATTGGAAAAATAACGGCTTGCAAAACCAAAGCGTACTCTATGTACAAGACAATATCGGCGGTGAAAGTAAGGTCGTTTTAGACCCGAACGGCTTATCGACGAACGGCACAACGTCCGTCGATGGCATCACGTTTTCGGGCGACGGTCGCTATATGGCGTACAGCCTCAGCGACGGCGGCTCGGACTGGCGCAGCGTCCGCGTGAAAGACCTCACCGACGGCAGCACCACGCAAGACGAACTCGAATGGGTCAAGTTTTCGGGCATGGCGTGGTATCAAAACGGCTTTTTTTATAGCCGCTACGCCGCGCCAACCGCCGACGACAAACTCAGCCACAAAAACGAATACCACAGTTTGTATTACCACAAACTCGGCAACCGACAAGCGCAAGATGTATTAATATATGTGGATAAAGAGCATGCTTTGCGCAATGTGGGCGCGGTGGTGAGCGACGACGAGCGGTTTATAGTGCTGTCGCAAAGCGAAAGTACGAGCGGCGAAGCGGTTTATGTAGCCGATTTGATGGCTGCGCCCAACCTCTCCGCGCTCAAATTTGTGCCTATCGCGCAGAGCTTCGCCAACGACTACACTTTTATAGATAATAACGGCGACGACTTGTATTTTATGACCAATAACGGCGCGCCAAACAACCGAATTGTCGATATTGACTTCAAAAATACGAAGGCAGACAATTGGAAAACCATCGTCAGAGCGGCGAAAGAGGTGATGACGAGTGCCGATATGATGGGCGCGACGCTCCTTTGCAACTACCTCAAAGACGCGAGCAGCTACATCAAACGCTACGACGTACTCGGCGAAGCGATGGGCGAAGTGAAGTTGCCGGGCATAGGAACGGCGGCAGGTTTTGGCGGTAGAAAAGGCGAAAACGAGCGTTTTTATAGCTTCGTATCGTTCACGCGACCGACGACTATTTATGGTTTTGATGCCAAAAAAGGAACCAGTACCGTTTTTCAAGCTCCGAAAGTGGATTTTGATGTGGACAAATTCGAAACCAAACAAGTCTTTTTTACGGGCAAAGACGGCACGAAAGTTCCTTTATTTATTAGCTACAAAAAAGGTGTAGTCCTTAACGGCAACAACCCGACGTGGCTCTACGGTTATGGCGGTTTCAATATCAGCATCACGCCGTCGTTCAGTATCAGCAAAGCGGTTTTTATGGAACAAGGTGGCGTTTATGTGGTCGCGAATATTCGCGGCGGCGGCGAGTACGGCGAGGCGTGGCACAAAGCAGGCACGAAGCTGCAAAAGCAAAACGTATTTGATGATTTTATCGGTGCAGCCGAATTTCTAATCAAAGAAAAATACACGAACAGCAAAAAATTAGCGATAGAAGGACGCAGCAACGGCGGCTTACTCGTAGGCGCGTGTATGACGCAACGCCCTGATTTATACGCAGTTGCGTTGCCAGGCGTAGGTGTGATGGATATGTTGCGCTACCACAAATTCACTATCGGTTGGGCATGGGCGAGCGACTACGGCAAGTCGGACGACACCAAAGAAATGTTTAGTTATTTACACAAATATTCGCCTGTACACAACTGCAAACCCGCCAATTATCCGTCGACGATGGTCGTGACCGCCGACCACGACGACCGCGTAGTACCCGCCCACAGCTACAAATTCATCGCCGCGCTACAAGCAGCGCAACGCGGCAAAAAGCCGACGTTGATAAGAATAGACACGAATGCAGGTCACGGCGCAGGCAAATCTACGAAGATGCAAATCACCGAAGCCGCCGATATTATCAGTTTTGTGTTGTCGGAAATGGGCGAGACGTTTAAGTAGAAGATGTAGAGATTTTGAAGTGGAGTTCGTTTGCGAACCCTTCGAGGGTTCGTAAACGTTAGATATATTAGGCTTAATAGGTTCATTTTTTGGTTATAGATATATTAAAGGTGAATTTTATTAAAAAACGGAAAAGAAAATAGATTAATTCACCTTTTAAATAAAATATAATAATGTTTAAATCATGTCCAATAAACCGCTTTATGTTATGCATTATAACAGTTTTATTTTGTGGCTGTGGTACTTTTTCAAAAAAACAAAAAGTAGAGGATAGGTATAGTTTTAGTCGTTTTTTTACTGGTTTATCTGAATCTGTGCCTACCTAAAAAAGGTTGACGAAAAGTGAAGGTTAAAACTGTAATTTTAATTGATAATCATCGTTATTTGTGACATTATTTTCAGTGGTG
>JAYWGJ010000094.1:0-8558 GCA_043778315.1 Saprospiraceae bacterium
ACCACCCTTAGTATCAACGTGCGCTACTACGCCGCGTTCTACCTTATCGGTAAAAAAGTTTTGGTACAAAACCGTCGCACCAAAAAGTGCCAAAACAACCGCCGCTACGCGAGAAAGTTGCGTCAAGTGATGGCTCAAAACAGGATTTAACGGCAAATTTTTGCTTATCTGTCCCCATGCCCCCGCAGGCGGCGTTTTTTCTAGTCCGCGCAACCGCCGCATCAGTATTGCTGCTTCGTCGCTTTCTTCATCGAGTACCTTTGCTATGGCATTCCAAACTTTCGGCTCGGGAGTTACCTCGTAAGTAGCCAAACTCGCAAACGCCGCAAATTGGGCACCGCCGTTCGTTTCAGTAGGTAATGCACCTTCTATCCGCGCCCACATATCGCTCGTAGGCGTATTTTCGGTGTCGGCAAGGAGTGCAAACTGCGCCCAAGCCTTCGTCTGTTCTGCCTCCACAGCCAACACTGCCGCGTCCATTTCTGCCGCCATTTTGCCCCAAATACCTGCCGATGCAGGCGTTTCAAAATTTTGTAGCGTAGCAAATTTGTCTTCAATAGCCTGGTCTGATGAACTCAGGCGAGCGTTCAATTCCTCCCAAATACTAGCTTTTGGGGTAGCCTCGTGCGCTTGCAGCGCGGCAAAAGTAGTTGCCATTGTGTCGTCGGTAAGTTGATAGTCATTGAGTTCAGTTTCTATACGGCTCCAAATATCTTGTGTAGGTGTAATCTCGGCATTTTCAAAAACTTGGTACGCGGCAAGGTCGGCGGCATCGGGAATAGTTGCCTCCAAACGCGCCCACATATCGGACGGTGGCGTTGGTGATGAGCCGCCGCTACCCGCGCCCTCGCCCAACACCTCGCGGAGGCGTTGTTCTAAGTCGTCGATATTGAATTTGTCGTTAATCATTTTTTCTAAAATTGGGGTGTGTGAATGTACTGGGAAAATAAAAAATAGTTGGTGAAATTTGTTCTCTTTTTATACTAATTTTTAAACATATTTAGCAATATTAATGTCTATTTATCATTTTTTGCAACATCATTTTGGCACGAGCCAACTGCGACTTCGAGGTGCCTTCTATGATGTTCAGCATATCCGCAATTTCTTTGTGCGAAAAGCCCTCAATCACATACAAATTGAATACGGTACGATAACCAGTAGGCAAACTTTGTACCAAACGCAACAAATCGTCCATATTTAGTTTATTAATTGCCGACGACGCGTCTAATAGCTCTGGCGCAATAATCGTCTCTTCCGACGTAGTCAGTTTATCAGCTTTGCGCAACTGCTCGATAGCGTGATTGATAAACACGCGCTTCATCCAACCCTCAAAAGAGCCAGTGCCGTTATATTTATATATATTATAATATATTTTTACGAAACCTTCTTGCAATAAATCCTCTGCCGTATGATAATCGGGTGCATAACGCAAACAAATAGCAAACATTTTGGAGGAATACTTGTCATACAAGGCTTTTTGCGCCAAGCGATTACCTTCCACACAGCCCTCCACGAGGTCGGTTTCGGTAAAAATAGTAGGATTAAGATTAATTACTTTCATGCTGTGGTTACTAAAAGATGGTTATTCAAAAAAATAGAAGTTTTTGGTGGTTTTTATGTTTAAAAAAAATTTATTTTAGTTATTAAAATGACTTAAATCTATGGTTTAAATTAGCTTAAGTATATGTTTTAAATTAGGCGTGATTATCGGGAACGCCGAAAAATAGTTAAAACGTAGTGAAACGTAGGTTTAAGCTATTTTTCAAGTGTAGATAAATAATCACAACTAATTTATTTCAGCTTATCGCCAAAAAAATTAATCAATTTTTGGGTAGCAATACCTCTATGCGAAATCAGATTTTTAACTTCGCTGGGCAGCTCTGCAAACGTTTTGTCGTAGCCGTCGGGGATAAAAATTGGGTCGTACCCAAAACCACCTGTACCGCGCAACTCGTTGGTAATCATTCCATTACATACGCCTTCAAACAAATATTCCTGCTCGTTCCATATTAGCGCAATTACGGTTTTAAAGTAGGCGCGGCGCGTACTTGCACCTTCCAACCTCTGCATCACCAAGTTCATATTGGCGGCTGGGTCGCGGCTTTCGCCTGCATAACGCGCCGTATGTACCCCTGGTTCTCCGTTCAGTGCTGCTACTATCAAACCCGTATCTTCTGCAAAACAATTCAGCGCGTAGCGGTCGGCGATATACCGTACCTTTTGCTGTGCATTTCCTGCTATCGTCGGTTGCGTTTCGGGTATATCTCCCTCAAAACCAATATCTTGCAAACCAATCAACGCTATATTTGTGTGGGCTAATTGAGCCGCTATTTCTTTTATTTTGTGCGCATTGCTCGACGCGAATACTAATTGCATATAAACTATTTATTATAAAATTTTACATAACTTAGCTTGCAAATATAATGAAATATTTTAATACAGTTATTGCATTATAATTATTATAATAAAATATTTACAAAAACATAGCTTGCAACGCCTGCCAAAGTGCTTTTTTGAGGTTCGGGTCTGCCGCAATCGTATTTAGCGTGTCCGCAAACAAAAACTGACGGTCGTGCCAATTTTGTACTTTATACTTTTGCCAATCCATTTTCAAACCAATTTGCGCCGTCGTCACACCCAAAAACAAATATTTCGCTGTCACAGATTTTGTACTTACTGCAGTCCAATGCACAGGTGCATTTTCATCATATAATACCAAATCAATATTTGTATCTATTTGATAATCAATAGCTTGCAAAATTCGTGCCAAAAAAACTAAATCTTCGTCCTTTGTTTCTTCTACTAAGACGCAAATAGTAGCCTTCGGGTTGCTCGCTGGTTTAAAGATTATCGCGCCTTCGGGTACGGCGAGCGGCGCAGTAATTGCTGCAATAACGTGGTCGAGTTCGTAGTCGAGTTCGGTTTTATTTTCTTGCATAGATATTACAATATTTTTTATTTGTAAAAATTAAATATTAAAAAATATGATTTTGTTTTCGCTTATTTATAAAGCCTTTTTAGCGTAAAAAAGTATTATTTTTATAAAAAATAAAATAAAATTTTGTGAATTGAAAAAATAGTCGTTCCTTTGATACACAAAAACAGACCAAGTATTCCGCTAAGTTACAACGATAAAAAAATATTTGTAAATTTATCAAAAAAATAGTATAATTTTATCGTCTAATGTATATTGAACTTCCTCAACTCACAACAAATATAGTCTAATTTTTTTAAACATACCGATTTACAATATGCAATATCATATCAACATTCGCAAGGCAGAACAGTCCAAATTGCCAACGGTTGATTTCAATAATCTACCGTTCGGGCGCACCTTCGCCGACCACATGTTTACCGCCGAATACCGCGACGGCGAATGGACGGATTGCAGAATTGAGCCGTTCGGCGACCTGCAACTCTCGCCCGCAAACATGAGCATTCACTACGGACAGAGCATCTTTGAAGGCATGAAAGCGCACCGCGCCGACGACGGACGCATCTTGATATTCCGCCCCGAAGCACACGCGACCCGCCTGCGCAACTCCGCCAACCGAATGGGTATGCCTGACTTTCCGACCGACCTATTTCATCAAGCCGTCGAAGCCTTAGTCGGTTTAGATGCCGCATGGGTGCCGTCCCTCCAAGGCACGTCACTATATATACGTCCGTTTATTTTTGCCGCCGACGAGTTTTTGGGCGTTCGCCCCTCCGACACCTATAAGTTCATGGTGATAACCGGACCCGCAGGCGCGTACTACAACGCACCTGTCAAGCTCTTCGTTTCGCAAAAATACGTCCGCGCATTTGCGGGCGGCACTGGCGAAGCGAAAGCCGCAGGCAACTACGCAAGTACCCTCATGGCGGTCAAAGAAATACGCGCACAAGGCTACGACCAGCTCCTCTGGCTCGACGGCGTAGAGCATAAATATATCCACGAATGTGGCACTATGAATATGTTTTTTGTGATAAACGGCGTAGTCGTCACGCCCGCCCTCAACGGTATGATACTGAAAGGTGTGACCCGAGACAGCATTATTACGCTCCTAAACGATAAAAATATACCGACCGAAGTGCGCGACGTAACCATCGACGAGATAGCCGACGCTTACCGAAACGGGGCACTCGAGGAGGTGTTTGGCTCAGGTACGGCGGCGGTAGTACAGCACGTCTCGCACATCAAATTCAACGACTTAATCATGGATTTGCCGCCCGTAGAAGGACGCACGATTTCCAATATGCTCTACGGCGAAATCATGGGTTTGCGCACAGGCTCTGTCACAGACACTTACGACTGGGTACACACAGTAAACGTTGCTGAAAGTGTGGTAAATTAAGCAAATTATCAGTAGCTCGAAAGCCCTAAACACCTAATTATAAGGTGTTTAGGGCTTTTTTAAGCACACATTTAGCGCAAGCAATAACTCCATTTTGCTACTTCATGCACCAATTCCCCGGGGCGCGAGTACGAACTCAGAAACAGCCGCTCTTCTGCAGCAAACGCCGACTCGCCACTTATAATAAAGTCGGGACGACCATCGCGGTCAATGTCACCGCACCATCGCAACGTATATGGTGGCGTAAAAATAGGGTCGCGGAGCGGCGAGGTAGCGCGCTGTACTTGTATCAAAACCTGCTGTTTTTTGCTGCTTTTCTGCACTAATACCAACGCGGCTTCCTGCCATTCGGCATGGTTTTCGGCATCGTCGGTATCTACAGCGAGGGTGTAATCAGTGTTCGGCACATCTAATTTGCCGTAGTCTATTGCTCCTGTTGTCCAACTAAAAACCTGCCCGTTGAGTACACCTTCTTTCATCGGCTTAGCAGAGCCAAGAATAAATAAAGCAGAGTCACTATCTGTGCATTTGATACCAATCGCGTTCACGGCGCGTTCTTTTTTGTAATAACTGACGGTTGTTTTTTTGAGGGTGTAACCCTGTTTTGGCAGCCTACAAACCGCATACATCGTCATCGCATCTAATATATAATAATTGCGATTACACGTCAATCCTTCATACATCAGCAACGCATCAGACGTAGGCAACATTGGCTCTAAGGCTTCTGCAAAAGATATACTATCAGGTAGTTGTGGACGTAAAAAAGGTATGCTATCGCTTTGCGCGAATGTATAATTCAGATTTATTAGTATTAAAAACAAACCTAAAATCAATTTTTTTTGGTGCATGAATTACTATAAATTAGATTAGAAAAGAAAAATAAAACGATTATATTTTTACAACGTACAAAATCATTTTTTTAGTATTGATAGTATAAATTTTATTTTTTCATTATGATATAAGCACCTTGACTTACATATTCGTACTACTGTCTAATTTCACAAAGTTACTCCCATTTTTCATAAATAAAAAAACTATTACACTTTTATTAACACAAAAACTATTAGTTATTAAAATTATAAATGTAATAATATGAAATGTATTTTTATTTTTCTTTCCTTTTTTTGTTTTGCCAATACCTACGCTGTAGCGCAAAAAGTAGATTACGGTTTTGGCTCGCTACTAACGGCAGGCAAACCGCGCTCGATAACTAATGGTATGATGCGGTCGAGCATCACACTGCCATCGGGCGTTCTGCCGTCAGACGTTACCCGAAAGGGGTATCATTTGATTGTACAAGACGAGTTTGATGGCAACAAATTAGATACGCTAAGATGGATGCGCAGCGCGTTTAAAGACGATTACCCTTGCTTAGAAGGTGTAAATGCAGAGATGTATCCCGATAACGTAGTCGTGCGGGACGGCGTGTGTTCGCTACGTTTCACTGACGACCAACACAGTAATTGTCGCCGTTCGGCGAGCGAAATAAAGACTTTCTCGACAGATACTGCTCGGCACTTTGAGCCTTATTGGTTTCCAAAAAATAGTTATATAGAATTTAGAGTACTGATGCCTTTCGGCGAATGTGTGGGTAGTGCAGCATGGTTATACGCCTATTACCAAAGTAAATACAACGAGTGGGATATATGGGAAACTTATGGAAAATACCGCGACCAATTGCAGCATACTTATATTTTTGAGCTACCTGATAAAAGTTGGTTGCACGATGCAGTCCACATTACCTATCAAAATAGCAATAAAACTAAGTTTGATTTTAGTAAAGAATGGATCAATGTGGCTATGGATTGGGACAGTACTGCCGTTAATACTTATGTAAATGGCGTGCGCGTGCGACATATTAACTTGACTGACGCGCCGCCTTGCCTTTGGGAGTGGCAAACACGCGATAAATTTACTAAAACAAAAAAATGCTGTTACACAGCTTATCCACAGCCGCTCCCTTTCACTTTGCGGTTTAACGTAGGCGGTTGTTTAGGCTGCAATAAATTAGATAGTAATGCACTAAAAAAAATACTACCTACCGCTTTACGAATAGACTACGTCCGTGCTTATATCAAAGATGGCGCAGCAGCTTGCGACTTTATCAATCCAACCAAAACAGTAGTTTGGCGTTTCAATAGCTACGGCGGTGCAGGTTTTTCTGTACCGTATTTTCCATACACTAAATACGAATGGAGTTCCGAAGCATTTACTTTTTGCACACAACCAAAAGAGGGTTGCAAGCTGCATTCTGTTTGGGGAAATTTAAAACCGAATTTAAAAATGGGTGCAAGCTATCCTGTTACCGTTAAGGTCACATTTGCAAGTGGATACATTGAAACACACACTACGCAAATTTTAGTGATTAGTGATTAGAGTTTAGTAAACAGTGAACAGAGTTTAGTGAATAGTGAATAGAATTTAGTGAACAGTGAACAACTAATAGTGAACAGTTAGTGACGTTTTTTTAGAATATAGTAATACCATTTATGAATATAGTAACAGTAAGCAGAAATATATCAATACCAAATAGCTATTTAGCAATCTTGATTATGAATATAGTGGCGGCAAGTAGGAATGTGCTAATCTAAAATAAGAATATGCTAATTTTTTTTTATATTATGACAACATTAATCACTAATCATTAACCACTAATCACTAAATTAGTAATCGCAAGTAAGAATATAGTAATCGCATTTATGAACATGCTAATCTTTTTTTATATTATGACAATATTAATCACTAATCATTAATCACTAATCACTCAATTAGTAAAATAAAAATAAAAATAAACGCACCTTAATCAATACTGATTAAGGTGCGTCTATAATTGTAATTTACTGTTGTATTTAATTGATAGTCATTTTTGTAGTAGCAAAACCTTGTTTGGTTTGCACCCGAACGAAGTAAATGCCTTTGGCTAACTCGTTGGTGGTTGGTAAAGCCATAACTTGTTCGCCCGCTGCCAATTCACCCATGTTTTGGCTCGCTACCTGCATACCTATTGCATCATATATACTTACCGTACACTCAGACGCTTCCAATAAGCTCAATTTTATTTTTGCGCTTGCTGTACCTTGGCTTGGGTTCGGAAAAACGCTCATATTGAGCTGCGAAGCGAGTTGCGCCTCTTCGGTATTTACGGTCACAGACTGCAAATAACTGCCACTTTTACTCGCTGTTCCATTATTATTACTATGCGTAAAAGATAACAAGCTATTATGTGTTCCTGCTTTATAATATAAAAAAGAAACTTGATTATACGTTCCTGCTGGCGTACCGTTAAAAGTATCATTAAAAACATCGGTTAATTTCACGCGTAGAACATTAGTGTATGTACCTATCGGGGTTGTTAAAGTACCGTACCCATCTACTAACGAGGTCATCGTACCCGTGCGATAAAAGATAGAGCCGCTACTATTGATGGTCGTCGCGTAGGTATCTGTATAGGTACTATTATAAGTTAGTGGAAAGTGTACAATGGTTTCAGGGTTGGTATAAGTAAGCTGAGCAGATGTACCTACATAAAGACCTAATGTTATAAAATCGGTGCTATTTGTTTGGTAATACCCATAAGTAGTATTGGGAAGCGCGCCACCTCTCACACAGAGATTCGCATTCGGATTACTAGCCGCATAAGGCGAACCCGCTACCGGAATCACTACTGACGGGTCTAAGCTGCCCGTATTCGGTATCGCGCCGAAATTCCAAACTTGGTTTACGCCCGCCGTTCCTTCGCCCGAAGCAGGTTCGGTAGTAGCATAAGAGTTAAAAATCTCACCTACTACGGGTAAAAAATTCGCGCTCGTGATAGTCGGCGATTGCGCGTTTGCCGCGCCGACGAAGATAAATGGCAGTGCTGCCGTGAGTAAATTTTTCATCATAAATGAATGTTTAGAAATGTTAATAAATATATTAGTCATAATTAAAACACAAATGTGCGAAAAAAGTTAAAAATAATCATTTTTTGTGACATAAAAAATATTTCCCATCTCTGCCTCTAAAAAAACCGCTACGCTCTGCCTCTTTGCTTCTCTGTTTCTCCGCGTCTAAAAAAACTTTATGTCTAAAAAAACCTTCACCTCTCTAACGGTCAAAAGTTTATTGCTTACCGCTTAAAGTTTTCAGCTACTCTACTGGACAAAACTTTTAAATAAATATATTAAATAAAATTATATTAAGTACTTAGGTATTTTGCGACAAAAAAAAGGCTTACATTAGTGT
>JAYWGJ010000095.1:0-8546 GCA_043778315.1 Saprospiraceae bacterium
ACTATAAAACTGCCGATAACGGCTGCGTTTAAGCGTTTTGCGGTGGCTGCGAGCCATGTGCGAGTGATGCTGTTTTCCCACGGCTCGGCATAAGCCGCCGCATTCATCGTAAAACCCGTTGTGAACATTTCGGGAAGAACGATGAGGTCGGTTTTGTTGGGCGCAAGGTGAGCTAAATAGCCGTCGATAAGCGCGATATTAGCGGCGCAATCGTGCCAGACGATGTCGTACTGCAGTAAACTGATGCGTAGGTCGGTCATATTTTGAATTTAATAATGAAAAATACTGTTTTATAGCAAGAAAATAGCGAGTCGTATGTAATAAGTACCTAATTTCGAAGTTTAATTCCTTAAACACCGATGTAAATAGTACAAAATTAATGCTAAAAAGAAATTTTATTCGTTTTTTTATAAAAAAATCAATTTTATGATAAAGATTTTAGTGGGGTTTTAACGGTGTACGGCTCTCAAGCCGCACCTATTTTAGGTGGTGCGAGTTAAAACCACGCACGCCAGTACTTACTATTCGGTAATTCTGAAATTGAGCTGTACCCTGCGCTCGAGAGCGGCGGCGGGACTATATATTGAGCCTTTTTCATCGTTAAGGCGGTCGGGAATATCGGGGGAAGCGGTAGTTTCACCGAGTGGATTGTCGATAAAACGGAGTTTTTGGTTGTTAATATAGCTATTGAAAATGCCGTTTTGGTAATGCAGGTAGTAATTTTTGATACTCGAAATCCGTCTTTTGGATAAATTGACGTTGTATTCGTTGGTGGAGCGTGGGCTGCAATGTCCGTCGATGATAATCTCGATGCTGCCGCCTGTTTTTAGGTAGTTGAGAAGTTCGGTGGTGAAGCCCGTGAGCTTATTATAGTTTTGGGTGATGCTGTTGGCAAACAAATCATCAATGGCATCGCTGCCGTTAGGCGCAATATATTTTTTTAGGTACAAGGATTTTAGATTAATATAGGCATTATAATTTTGGAGGTAGTCGGTGGTGGTGATGGTGTGCCGAGTATCGGGGTCGGGTTCGTCGTTGTGAAAATAGAGGACGATAGGTGTGAAAGCGGAGAGCTTCGTTTGGTAATTAGTAGTCGTAGTGTTGGTACCGAGGTTTGGTTTATTGGGATTTAAAAGGTTTGTGAGTGAATTAAAGTTTGGCTTATCGGGAATGGTAGTGTTTGTGGGTGGATTGAAGGGGGGGGAATTAGGAGGTGTTAGAATTGAGGGTGGACCGATGTTTAGTTTATTGGGTTTGAGGGGATTTGCGGCAAGCGGAGGCGTGTCTTTTTTGGGTTTCACAGAATGCAAAACGGTATAAATGTCGGCGCAGCAGACTCCATCAGTGCCTATTTTGAGGTTTGTAGGGCGCGTAGAAGATAAATAGTAGGTGCTATCGGTATCGGGGGTGAAATAAAAGTCGTCGTAGGTGCTGTTTATAGGTGTTGGCAAAAAATTGGCTTTTTCAAACTTGCCATTATTTATTTTTATGCTAAAAATATCATAGCTGCCAATACCTATTTTGCCATTACTACTAAAATAAAGCGTGTTTGTCTTACCATTATAATAAGGTGTAATTTCGTTGTAAATAGTATTTGGTAAATTATTAGCGTCGCTGAACGTATTTATATTGATTGGGACGCTCCAATTTTTTTCGAGGTTTCTTGTTGTCTTAAAAATGTCGAGTCCGCCGACGCTACCGCTTTTATTAGATGAAAAATACATGGCTTCGCATTTGCAAACGCTGTCAAAAGTGATATTAGGCTGGGTAAAAGTGGCTTCGAGGTCGGTCAAATTGGCGTAAGTCTTAATATTTTTTTTGTCCCACTTGCCATTTTTATTTGCTATGCTTACAATACTGCATTTCCAATCGTCTGTTTTTTTATTATACTTGCATTCACTAAAAAACAACTCGGTATTGTCCAAACTATACGTTGCATTATTATAAGAGGTATTGGCATTAGGTGAGGGCAGGAAGTCTAAAAGTGAATTATTACGAAAAGTATATAATCCGCTTGTGCGCGTAACGGGTTCGTCGGCTTTATTTTCCCATTCATAGCGATTAGAGCTAAAAATCAATACGTCGTTGCTTAAAGACTGGTGGATATAATCGGCGTGTTCGGCGTTCAACAGCTTATTATTGATGTGCTTTATAGTCCAATCGGAGTCTTCTTTGTTTAAGTTTTGCGCCTTAGCTTCTGAAATATTTATTATTTTTTTGTATTGATAAGCATATTTAGTATCTCTATATGAAATATTAGTGATAAAATCGATATATTTTTTATGTAAGGCTTTTGTATATTTAGGTACTTTTTCTAATCGGTTGAGTGCGACGATAGTTTCATAATCTATTCTAAAATTAGTGTAGTTTTTTGGTATTTTATTTAAAAAAAACAATGCCTTGCTGGGTACGTTGCTTTCATTATAAAAATGCGCTAAGTCGGTGAGTAAAGCGGTGTCGCGCTGTACGGCGACGGAGTCGGCGTTGTATATTATTTCTAAGTATTGGGCGGCAGCCGCGTAGTTATTATTTTTTATTTCTTTGGCTATGGCGTTGCGGTACTGCGCGATACTTTGTGCGTGTATTGCGGTATTGATACCCAAAAAAGCAATAATAAGGAGTGTAGTTTTCATTTTTTGATTGTTTTTAAATGATTTACGGGCGTACTCAACCATTTTTTAGTTAAGTATGCCCGTTTTTTGAATATTCTTTGTAATTTTAGTAGTTTTTTAAGCAAAATAGTTGTCCGAGGTGGTCGTATTATAAATTGTAGTGCCAATATTATAAATTGTAGTGGTCATATTATAAACTGTAGTGGTCATATTATAAACTGTAGTGGTCATATTATAAATTGTAGTACCAATATTATAAATTGTAGTGCCAATATTATAAATTGTAGTGCCAATATTATAAACCGAGGTGGTCATATTATAAATTGTAGTACCAATATTATAAAATAACAAAAATTTATCTTTTAATATTTTACAATTTGGCTATTTATTTTTCTTCGTTCTTTTTTCTTGATAAAAAAGAACCAAAAAATCAAGACTTATTAGACTTGTCAGGCTGCTCTCCGCATAAAAAGGGAACACAGCCCAAACTTGCTGCTCCCAAAAGGTCGCAGCTTCGAACAGTGCGCTGTTTATCACCTTTTTATGCTGCGTTTTCGCCGACAATTCTAATAGGTCGGTCGCCCCACCCTTTAAACAATCGACTTCATTTTTATATTTCGACAAAAAAATTACATTTTATACCTACAAATTATTAATTATACAGTTTTAATTATTTTTTTAGTGAAAGCAATTAAAATATATTTGTAGTACTTAATTTGCTTAGTATCTTTTATTTATAAATCCCATATTGCTAATCTGTTTGTACTGGGGCGATAATGCGCCGTAAACGGATTTGATGTATTTTTTTACGTCGGCTTGAATGGAATATATACTGTCTTTATCGGCGTACAACAATACGTCGCGCTGAATACGGGCGGAGCTGACGGGCGGATAGGCGGCTGCTACGGCGGCGTTGGCGGTAAGCATATTGTTTAACTGGGTTTTAAGATTAGCAACCTGCAACTCTGTTTCGCGTGGGGCGTAGGCTGGTTCGGTCTCTAAAAGCGAAATTAAACGCGCAAAGTGCTGCGTCATAAGGTCGTAGGATTGCTGCGACGAAGAGATGGTTTTGTCGTCGGGCGTGCTGCCCGTACTGCCGCCGTTACTTGCCGTCGATTTGCCTGGTGCTACCGCGCCTTGTATTTTTCTGTTGATAGTTTTGGCGTTTTCGATGGTTTTGTCGGACGCGTCGGTCGCGGAAACGGCGTTGATGAGCTTGGTAGCAAATTTTTTGAAGTTGCTAAAACAGTCGTACCGCGTGTTGCGCGCCATATTGAAAGCGGTGGCTTTGTCTATGACGTTTTGCAAACTAACGCTTGCGTTGGCGTGTAGCGCAGACATCGCCGCGACCTCCATATTGCTTTTGGCAGGCTGGTAGTCTGCGCCGTAGTTCTGACAGAAGCTGATAAGCTCCAAAAAGTTTGCCACTTGTTTGATGTGACCTGTTTCATTAGTAGATGCCATGATTTTATGGTTTTGATTTATTAATTATTATTAGTTGAAGCCGCGCAGACCGTTAGGAAAGCCTCCCCCGACCCCTCCATAAGGAGGGGAGACGGAGGTGAAGCGGTTGGTTGTCTTGATAGGCTATTTATATTTTTATTATTTGCAATAAGTTTATTTTGTAATAAAAATATTCTATTTTGTGCTACTTCTCCTGTATAAATACAAATGGTTTCATCATAACTCGCAACAACTTGCTTGGCTTGATACGCTAATTCTCTTTTATCTTTATTTGATAATAACACAACACCACTAATTAAACGGTGAATAAATGAACCGTTAGTAGTAGGATTGCGTAGCTCTGGATTACCTATTAGCACCCATTGATTGGGATAGGTTGCTTTTATTTCTTCCATGGTCAAAGTTTCCATTAGATTACTATCTTAATTGTAAATAATTATGTATTTAATCGCAAAGCAAAGATACACTATTTTTTATATTCCAACGTTTTTTGAAAAAAAATTTTATTTTATTTTAATTAAACGTTTGCAAAACATAGTTTGATATTTACCAAATCTTAGAGATTTGGCAAATACGGAGAGGAATCAAGGAGGTGTAAGCGTAAAACATTGAAGTAAAATAAAGGGTTTATTTTATAATAAAAAAATAGTTTAAAATAATAGTTACAATCAGATATTATTGGTATCTTTGCCAAGCAAAACTACTACTATAATCTATTAAAGCACACTATATATATGAGCGACGAAACGCGCAAAAAAACAGGCTCGCAGAAGAGCCGTAGCTCGGAAAGTGACCTGTCGAGTTATGTGTTCGGGAAGGTGCCGCCGCAGGCTATCCCGTTGGAGGAGGCGGTGTTGGGAGCAGCGATGCTGCACCGCGACGCATTCCCGGTGGTGTTGGATATGTTGCAGCCTGATAGCTTTTACATGGTGGCAAATCAGTTGATATATAAATCAATGTTGCGGCTATTCGAGAAAAGTGTGCCGATAGATTTGCTCACGGTGTCGGAGGAACTGCGCAAAATGGGCGAATTGGAGGCAACAGGCGGCTCGTCGTACTTGGTGGAGCTGACTAATAAAGTGGCTTCGTCGGCAAATATAGAGTATCATGCGCGGATTATTGCCCAAAAATACATACAACGGGAGTTGATTCGGGTATCTACGGAGGTGATAAAAGAGAGTTTTGAGGACACGACGGACGTATTTGATTTGTTGGATAAAGCGGAACAGGGCTTGTTTGGTATCGCGGAACAGAACATGAATAGAGCGTCGGAGGGCATGGACACGCTGGCAGGCAAGGCGTTGCGGGCATTGGAGGAACTGGCGAAAAAAGAGGACGGGCTGACGGGTGTACCGACGGGCTTTACCGACCTTGACCGCCTCACTTCGGGTTGGCAACGCACCGACCTTATCATCATAGCGGCGCGTCCCGCGATGGGAAAAACGGCGTTTACGCTTTCGCTGGCACGCAACGCGGCAGGTGCAGGGACGATAGATAAACCGTTTCCCGTAGCGTTTTTTTCGTTGGAGATGTCAAAAATACAATTGGTGCAACGGCTTATTGCGGCGGAAGCCGAAATATCAGTTTCGGACTTACGGACGGGCAAATTGCAGGACGCGGAGTGGACGCGGGTACATCGGGCTGTGGAAATACTGAGTGATACACCTATATTTATAGACGACTCGCCCGCGCTGAACATCTTTGATTTGCGTGCTAAATGCCGCCGATTGAAAATGCAGCACAATATAGAAATGATTATTATCGACTATTTGCAATTGATGTCGGGCGGTGGCGATGGCAGCAAAGGCAACGGCAACCGCGAGCAGGAAATTAGTGCTATCTCGCGTGGCTTGAAGGGTTTGGCAAAAGAATTAAATGTGCCTGTCATCGCGCTGTCGCAGTTGAGCCGTGCCGTAGAGTCGCGTGGCGGGAGCAAAAAACCGCAATTGAGCGACCTGCGCGAGTCGGGTGCGATAGAGCAAGATGCGGATATTGTATCGTTTATTTACCGTCCCGAATACTATCAAATCACGGAAGACGAAGAGGGCAACTCGACGAAAGGTATAGGCGAAATCATCGTGGCTAAACACCGTAACGGGGCGTTGGATACGATACGGTTGCGGTTTAAGGACTCGTTTGTGAAGTTCACGAATATGGACGACGCAGGTTTGGACGATGTGCCGTTTGATGTGTTCGCACCCGTCACGCCGACCAATAATATTATTACGAAACAATCGGCGTTGAACAATAGACAGCCGCCTGTGGGGATAGATGATGTACCTTTTTGATAATTATGAATTATATTTTTTTAATTGTGAATTATGAATTATGAATTATTTTACCGTTAGAAGAAATTAGTGAACAGTTGGTACTTTTTAGTGAACAGTGAACGGTGAATAGTGAACAGTCGGTACTTTTTAGTGAACGACTGGCGACCCTGAAAGGATCAAATGTGCATAGCCGTAGGTGAAACCTACGGAACGATGTGCGCGAGGAGAGCCTCCCCCGACCCCTCTAAGGAGGGGAGACGGAAGGGCAAAAGAGAAGTCTTTTTTGACTACTCTAAGGAAAAAAAGCGGAGAGCTAAAAAAGAAATTTTTTTTTAGTTTTTGTTAAACAAGTTAAATATAGAATAGACGGAGTGACCCTGAAAGGGTCAAATGTGCATAGCCGTAGGTGAAACCTACAAGATAGTATGCGCGAGGAGAGCCTCCCCCGACTCCTCCAAGGAGGGGAGACGGAAGGGCAAAAGAGAAATAAAAAAAAGAAAAAAAGAAATGTATGTGTCTCTATCTCCCCTGTTTTGGAGGGGTCGGGGAAGGCTTTTATTACCACAACAATCACATTTTAAATACCCCAAAAGTATGTCGGTAGGCGTGTTAGGGTCGGGCAGTTTTGGCTTGGCAATGGTGAATATATTGGCGCAAAAAAACGAGGTACTGCTTTACGCTCGACGGGCGGAAGTGGTAGTCGAAATCAATACGACGCACGCGTTGCGGGGTATCAAACTATCGGAGCAGGTGCGCGCCACGCATTCGTTGGAGGAAGTATGTGGAGCGTGCGAGTTGATATTTCCTTTTGTGCCTTCGGCTAATTTTAGAGGCTTGATGCAGTCGGCTGCGCCGCACCTTAGTCCGCATCATATTTTGATACACGGGACGAAGGGGTTTGATGTAACTTACGCCTATCAAGATGCGGAGAATCAGCCGAAGCTGCGTCGGTCAGATGTGCATACGATGAGCGAGGTGATTGTTCAAGAAACAAATGTGTTGCGCGTGGGTTGCTTGAGCGGACCTAATTTATCCAAAGAAATACTGGCAGGACAACCGAGTGGGACGGTGCTGGCATCGTCGTTTGAGGAGGTGATAAAACGCGGGCAGGCGGCTTTGCAAACTAAGAACTTTCAGGTATATGGCTCGCCCGAACTCATAGGTGCAGAGCTAGCAGGCGCGATGAAAAACACTATCGCAATAGCTTCGGGTATGCTCGCAGGGCGCGGCTTAGGGCATAATATATGGGCGTTGCTTATCGCACGCGGAGTGAGCGAAATGGTGCATTTGGGCGCGGCGATGGGTGCATCACCGCAGGCGTTTATGGGTGTGGCGGGGATTGGCGACTTGGTAGCAACGGCTTCGTCAAGCCTCTCTCGGAACTATCAAGTGGGGTTCAGATTGGCAAAAGGCGAGTCGCTCGCCGCTATATTAGGCTCGATGACGGAAGTAGCAGAAGGGGTACGCACCACCAAAATTATCAAGGAAGTAGCAGATTACTATCACGTTCATATACCAATAGGCGAGGCGATACATGGCATATTATACCATAATTATTCGTTGGAAAAGGCGATACAACAACTGATGACGTTTCCGTATAATAGAGATGTGGATTTTATATGAGCCTTAGATTTGCCAAGTCTTAAAGACTTGGTAAATCTGCGGAGGAGCGCGTAAAACGAATATATTTTTAACTTTTAGTTACTACTTTTTGTATGAAAAGAATTGTAATCGCTGGACCCGAGTGTTGCGGCAAAACGACGCTTTCAGAAGCCTTAGCGGCTAATATGGGCGGCGTGCTGGTGCAAGAGTTTGCACGCACTTACCTCGCCGCTATCGAGCGTCCTTATGAACAGGACGACCTACTCACTATCGCAAAAGGGCAATTAGAGGCGGAGCAGACGGGGCGTGTAAAGTCGCGGTTGCAAGCAAATACGAAGTATAGCGCACGGTTTAAAATAAAATCGAATCACAAACAATTGATTGTTTGTGACACCGACCTACGCACGCTGCGGATATGGTCGGTGGAGAAATACGAAACGGTGCATGATTGGATAGAAAAGACGATTGCGGAGACCAAAACTGACTTATACCTACTCTGCAAACCCGATATAGCGTGGGAGGCAGACCCGCAACGCGAAAACCCCGACGACCGCGACCGCTTGTATAAACTTTATAAAGCTGATTTGGAAACATCGGG
>JAYWGJ010000096.1:0-3051 GCA_043778315.1 Saprospiraceae bacterium
CAAACTTGCAGCTCCCAAATGGTCGCGCTTCGAACAGTGCGCTGTTTATCACCTTTTTATGCTGCGTTTTCGCCGACAATTCTAATAGGTCGGTCGCCCGAAACTCCTAAGCTATCGACTTTATTTACAACCATAAAAAATAATAATTTTCAGATTTATTATTATATCGAAAAATAATTATTGTACAATATTCTTACCGCACACATTCCCCGTAAAGGTAATTCAATTTTATTATTTATGATAAAGGTATTTTACTTATCTTTACGCGAATAAAAAACCTATTTTTATTTTTAATTAAAAAACCACATTATGGACATTTTCAACGAACAATCGGAGCAGTTTTTGCACCGATACCTCAATAACGCGTCGCCGACGAGCTACGAAATGCCAGGGCAGCAGCTTTGGGCAGACTATATTCGCCCGTTTGTGGACACTATCGAGCAAGATAATTATGGCACGGTGTACGGCGTTATCAACCCCGAAAGCGATTTTAGAGTCGTGATAGAGGCGCATGCCGACGAAATTTCGTGGTATGTGTCGCACATCAGCCCCGAGGGTTTTTTGGGCGTTATCCGCAACGGCGGCTCCGACCCGCTCATCGCGCCCTCCAAAATTGTACACATTCATACCGAAAAAGGCATCGTAAAAGGTGTTTTTGGCTGGCCCGCCATACACACCCGTCACGCCGAAGAGAACGACCCGAAGCCCAAAATAGGTAATATTTTTATCGATATCGGCGCAAATAACAAGGAGGAAGTGTTGGCGATGGGCGTACAAATCGGTAGCGTCATCACTTACCCCGACGAAGTATGGACGATGAACGACCGTTTTGTGGTTGGGCGCGCACTCGATAACCGCATGGGCGGCTGGTGCATTGCGCAGGTAGCGCGCTTGCTCAAAGCGCACGGCGTTAAGCTGCCGTTCGGCTTGTACATCGTGAACTCGGTGCAGGAAGAGGTGGGACTTAACGGCGCGACGATGATTGCGCAGACCATAAAACCACACGCGGCGATTGTGACCGACGTGACGCACGACACGACTACGCCGCTCATGAACACCAAAGAACTCGGCTACTGCAAATGCGGCGAAGGTCCGGAACTCACGTTCGCGCCGTCGGTACACAATAAACTACTCAAATTGGTGATGGATACGGCGACCGAAAAGGAAATTCCGTATCAGCGCGCCGCGTCGTCGCGATACACAGGCACGGATACCGACGCGTTCGCGTTTTCGAACGGCGGCGTGCCGTCGGTGCTTATCTCGCTGCCGCTCCGCTATATGCATACGACGGTGGAGGCGGCGCACCGCACCGACATAGAAAACGTGGTGCGACTGATGTTCGAGGCGTTACAAAAAATAGAGTACAAGCACAATTTTAAGTATTTGGATTTGTAAATAGATGTCGCGGAGTAATGAAATGAATATCTGGCAGCGTAAAAAAATAACGTATCTTTGTTGCAGACATTCCTTAATCAAAACAATAAAAAATATGGCATATTCTGATGCAACTTTCAATAAATTAAAAACGATTTATGGCATACAGCATGATTATAAAAACCTGTTTACTGAGCCGCTGGCTACTGTTGTGCCGAGCCACCGTTTGACGGCAGATATTGAAGATGGTTTGCAAATGCAGATTATTTCGGAAAAAGCAAAATCGGAGTTTCTAATCGCACCTATCGTGCGCGAACTGCAACGAGCGCACCCCGAAATTACCTTTTTTTCGGGCGTAAGTTTCAATATAGAAGGTGAAAAACTACTGAACGGAACGCCCGATTTTATGATAAGCGGCAAGCCGCGTCGTGCCGACATCGAGTCGCCGATGTTTTGTATGGTAGAAGCCAAAAATGGCGTAATTGAAGATGGTTTTGCACAATGCGCCGCCGAAATGTATGCAGCACACCTATTCAACGAGCAGCACGGCGAAGCCCGCCGCACGATATATGGCGTGGTGACGAATGCCTTCGATTGGGTCTTTTTAACTCTCGAGGATAATACTATTTACATTGACAAAACACGCTATTACCTCAATGAACTGCCGCGCCTGCTTTCTATTTTACATGGTATTATCGGGACGGTGTAAGATGGCAACTAATTTTTAATAAGTAGCTAAAAATAAAAAAAATGACTCATCAAATCACGGTGACAACTACCGTAAATGCAGCCGCAACAAAGGCTTGGGCGTACTATACTACGCCTGCACACATCACGAATTGGAATTTTGCGCACCCGTCCTGGTGCTGCCCGACCGCATCGAACGATATGGAAATCGGCGGAATTTACAGGGCGCGCATGGAGGCGCGAGACGGCAGTTTTGGCTTCGACTTCGAGGCGGTTTACACGAATATCGTAGCGGGAAAAGCGTTTACCTACGAGTTTGGCGGACGCTCCGCAACCATTACGTTCAACGATTTGGGCGAACAAACGGAGGTAATCGTCGCGTTTGACCCCGAAACCGAAATCCCGCAGAGGTACAGCAAGGCGGCTGGCAGGCGATATTGGATAATTTTAAAAATTATACAGAAACCAATTAATTTTTTACGAAATTATATACTTGTTGGCTAAATCCGAGAGGTATAAAGTTTTAAAACATTATATATTTCAATATCAATTGCTTATATAATAGAATATTTTTAATATAACAAATATAGCCAACTAATATACAATTCCGAAACATAATCCTTTTTTCCTATTTTAAACCAAAAACAGCATGGAAGTATCGTCTTCAGTATCGAAACCAAGCATCAGCACCGCCGCCAAACTCCTACTTTGTTTGGTCGTGCCGCTCGCAATAGGCGGTTTTTCTGCCTACCTCACGAACGGCGAAACGAACGGCGAATGGTTCAGAACGCTCGTCAAACCGTCGTTTAATCCGCCCGGTTACCTGTTCGGACCCGTATGGACAACACTCTATCTGCTCATGGGCATCGGCGTATTTTTGGTCTGGAACACTCCGAAAACGTCGCTCCGACAACACGCGCTCCTCATATTTATACTCCAATTATTTTTCAACTTTTGGTGGAGTATTTTGTTCTTTTCGTTGCATCAACC
>JAYWGJ010000097.1:0-8518 GCA_043778315.1 Saprospiraceae bacterium
AAGTGGCTTTCGAGCCTTATATTTGCATCGTTATAAATCTGAATAAAATTATAAATTTATGATATTGGAAAATCAACCCGCAGTACCCGCCGCCGACGCGCTTTCGCGCTACGCTAACCCGATGATGGTAGCCCTCGTTACACTTACTTTTTGCCTAGTGTTACACGCGGGTATTCTGCTCAGTGAGTGGCAAAAATGGATAAGTAGCGTCTCGCAAACGCACTGGATTATAAGCGGCGCGTTCATGCTCGTTTTCATTATTTTTAATGCGATACTGGGCGTACTCGCCACCGATTTCAAAAAATATTGGCTACAATCGTTCTACTCGTTCGCCGCGCTCACTACGGTCGCCACCTTACTTGCGTGGGCGTTTAGTGGTGTAGGTTTGAGCGACTCCGACGGCTTCGGTTGGATTTATTTTGTACTCGTATTTTGCTTTATCCTCTTCACGGGTATCATCGCTACCATGCGTTTTATTTGGGAATTTTTTGACGAAGAAGGTAAGCAGCAGTTGCGAAAAAAGAAATAAACCTTGACTTTATATGAAGCTGACTAAACCCGAACATATCGCCGCTATCCTCGACGAACTGTACCCCGAAACGCCCGTCCCGCTCGACCACCACAGCCCGTTTACCTTGCTCGTTGCGGTGCTGCTTTCCGCGCAATGCACTGATGTGCGCGTCAATCAAGTCACTCCCGCCCTATTCGCGCTCGCCGACACGCCTGACGCGATGCGGCACGTTGCGGTCGAGGACATCAAGGCGATTATCCGTCCTTGCGGCTTGTCGCCAAAAAAATCGCAGGCAATCCACGAGTTGTCGCACCTTATAATGAACACCTACGGCGGCGAAGTGCCGCAAAGTTTCGAGGCGTTGGAGACGCTACCTGGCGTAGGACACAAAACCGCTTCGGTCGTGATGTCGCAAGCCTTCGGCGTTCCCGCCTTCCCCGTCGATACGCACATACACCGCCTCGGCATACGTTGGGGCTTGACCGAAGGTAAAAATGTGGTGCAAACGGAGCGCGACCTCAAAGCTGCATTCCCCGAAATGCACTGGAATAAACTGCATCTGCAAATTATTTTTTATGGACGAGAATATTGTCCTGCTCGCGGTCACAACAAGGCGAATTGCCCGATTTGTAGTCAATACGGCGTAGCAGAATAAATTTAGATGTCAATAAAAAACCTTGCTCACTATACCGCTTTGCGTCTAAAAAATTTATTTTATGCTCAAAAAAATTGCTTCTTTGCGATAAAAAATTGGCATTGCGTTTATTGCCATCTTAAAAAATAACGCTCTAATAAATGATAAAATACCAAAAAGGAACGGACAATATCGTCACGCTGACGATGGATATGGACGGCAGGTCGGCGAATGTCATCAACCACGAAATCGGTAAGGCGTTTGTGCCTTGTCTGGCGCATTTGGTCAAAGAAAAAGCGGCTGGCAGCTTACGCGGCGTAATTATCACCTCCGCTAAAAAAACGTTTTTGGCTGGTGGCGACCTCGATTATTTGTATCATGCTAACGATGCGCAAGAGGTTTTTGCGTTCGCAGAACAACTCAAATCCCTGTTTCGCGGCTTCGAAACACTGGGCGTTCCTGTGGTTGCGGCAATCAACGGCGCGGCACTCGGTGGCGGCTTCGAACTTGCTATGTCGTGCCATTATCGCATCGCGATAGGCCGCGAAGACGTGAAAATCGGACTGCCCGAAGTCACGCTCGGTTTGCTGCCTGGCGGCGGCGGGTGTATCAAATTAATGTGGAAACTCGGCATAGAAAAAGCATTTCCGATACTCGCCGAAGGCACACAATTTGCGCCGAAAGCAGCACTCGATATGGGTTTGATTGACGAAATAGTAGCACCCGAAGACCTTTTTGAGCGCGCCCGAGTATGGATAAAACACAATCCAAATCCGATGCAGCCTTGGGACGTACCGAACGCGCAAATACCGCACGGAATACCGTCGTCGCCGCAATTAGCGAGCAAAATAGCCGCGCTCACGGCGCAACTGACCCACAAAACCCGCAATAATTATCCTGCGCCGATGGCGATAGCAAGCGTTTTGGTGGAAGGCGCGAGCGTCGATTTTGCTACCGCAATGCGGATAGAAAGTCGTTATTTTACAAGTACGGTGCTTAGTCCTGTATGCAAAAATATGGTCAAAGCGTTTTGGTTTGACCTCAATAGCATCAAGCAAGGCGCGAGCCGCCCGACGGGTTACGGCAAGTCGCGGCTGCGCAAAGTAGGCGTGATAGGCGCGGGTATGATGGGTAGCGGCATCACATATATCTGCGCGTTGAGCGGCTTAGAAGTTGTATTAAAAGATGTATCGGTCGCACACGCCGAAAAAGGCAAAGACTACGCCCGCCATATTCTAAAAAAACAAATAGAAACAGGTAAACAAACACCGCAAGCCGCTAACGATTTATTAAGTAAAATAAAAACAACTGATAGTGCTTCGCAATTTGATAATTGTGACATTGTAATAGAAGCAATATTTGAAAATCGCGCACTAAAAGCACGAGTCACAAGAGAAGCGGAACAGTATTTAGACGAGTATAGCATCGTCGCGTCGAACACCTCTACCCTACCGATTACGGATTTGGCGGAAGCGTCTGTTCGTCCGAGCAATTTTATCGGATTACACTTTTTTTCACCTGTGGAACGTATGCCTTTGGTAGAAATTATAAAAGGCAAAAAAACATCTGCGCAAACCCTCGCACACGCCTTCGACTTCGTCAAAATATTACATAAAACGCCGATAGTAGTAAACGACGGGCGCGGCTTTTATACCTCGCGGGTTTTTATGACGTATATCATGGAAGCTATGGCAATGCTCGCCGAAGGACAAAACGCAAATACGATAGAACAAGCTGGTTTACAGGCAGGTATGCCCGTTGCACCGCTCGCACTCACCGACGAATTAACGCTTTCCTTAGCGTTAGACCTAGAAAAACAAGCCGCAACCGACCTCGCAGATGCGTATATCGCACACCCCGCCGTAGCTATATTGCAGGAAATGGTGACAAAATTAGACCGAACAGGCAAAGCAAAGGGAGCGGGTTTTTATAGTTATCCCGAAGGGGAAAAAAAGCAATTGTGGGCAGATTTACACACGCATTTTGCGCTGCAAACACAGCTTGATATTACTACAATGAAAGACCGCTTACTATTTATACAATGCTTAGAAACGGTACGCTGCCTCGCCGAGGGGATAGTAGAAACGGTAGCTGATGCGAATATCGGTAGTATTTTCGGCTGGGGTTTCGCGCCGTTTCAAGGCGGCACTTTGCAATACATAAACGCCTACGGATTAAGCAATTTTGTGACACGTTGCGAAGTACTCGCTGATTTGTTCGGTAGCCGCTTTGCGCCGCCTGCGAGTTTGGTGGAGCGGGCAAGCAGAAATGAGGCGTTTTAGTTGTTATTATACCAATAATTTCGCATCTAAATAGCTGTTTTTGTTGTTATAACAATAGAAAAACAAAAGTAAAACAACTGAAATGGATATTATAAAAATGCGCGATTGGGGCTTTGGTTGGCAAAACCTGCCGCGTCCGCTATTGATAGCAGGTCCGTGCAGTGCCGAAACCGAAGCGCAAACCCTCGAGAGTTGTAGAGGCGCAGCCGAAGCAGGCGCAGTAATGCTCCGCGCAGGGATATGGAAACCGCGCACACGCCCCGACCAATTTGAGGGTATCGGCGAAATAGGTCTGCCTTGGCTGACCGCCGCAGGACGCGAGTTTGGGCTGCCCGTGACGGTAGAAATCGCGAACGGCGCGCACGTCGAGGCGGCGTTAAAAGCAGGTGTCGACGTGCTTTGGATTGGTGCGCGCACCACCGTAAACCCGTTTTCAGTACAAGAAATAGCGGACGCGCTGCGCGGCACAAATATTCCCGTGATGGTCAAAAATCCGTTGAACCCCGATGTTGGTTTGTGGATTGGCGCGTTTGAGCGACTCTATAAGGTAGGCATTCAGCGCATGGCGGCGATACATCGCGGCTTTTCGGTGGCGAACGCCGCGCCTTATCGCAACAAACCAAAATGGGAGCTGCCCATCGAGTTGCACCGTTGCATAGAGGGTTTGGATATTATTAACGACCCTTCGCACATCGCAGGTAAACGTGATTTGCTATTTGATATTGCACAAAAAGCAATGAATTTGAATTTTGATGGGCTGATGATTGAAACGCATTGCGCCCCCGACGCAGCTTGGAGCGACGCAGCGCAACAAGTCACGGGCGCAGACCTCCGCGCCTTACTCGACAAACTCGTTATCCGCCGTGCCTCGACCGACGACCCCGACCTACTCAATAAATTGGAGGAGCTACGCGACGTGATAGACACGCTCGACCTCGAAATCATCTCGCTACTCAGTAAGCGTATGGAGACTTCGCGCGAAATAGGTGGCTACAAACGAGCGCATCAAATCACGATATTACAAATAGAACGCTGGCGACAAATATTCGAGTCGCGGACGGCAGAGGCAGAAAAGGGCGGCTTACATGCCAATTTTGTAAAATCGTACCTCGAGGCATTGCACTTGGAGTCGATACGGCAGCAAGCCTCCCCCGACCCCTCCGAAGGAGGGGAGGCATAGAGAAAGTCGCGGGCATCTGAACAGGTAGAGACAAGGCACGCCTTGTCTTATTTTAAAAAAATATTAACAACAATAAAATAAACCACTTGTGTTTACAGGAATTATAGAGACGCTTGGCGCAATCACCGCCATCGAGCAAGAAGGTACGAACCTACATTTTACGATACAATCGTCTATTTCGGCGGCGTTAAAAATAGACCAAAGTGTGGCGCATAACGGCGTGTGCCTGACCGTCGTTGCGCTGCACGGCGACACGCACACCGTCACGGCGATAGCCGAAACACTCGACAAAACAAGCCTTGCCGCTTGGCGCGTAGGGGACACCGTGAACCTCGAGCGTGCTATGCTCGTCGGTGCGCGCATGGACGGACACGCGGTGCAAGGACACGTCGATACAGTGGGCAAATGCGTAGCGTTATCGGACAAAAACGGCAGCTGGTCATACACTTTCGAGTACCCTGCCGCGTACCGCAAACTGTTAGTAGATAAAGGTTCTATCTGCGTCGATGGCGTGAGTCTGACGGTCGTTTCGCCTAACGAGGCGCAGTTTTCCGTCGCGATAATACCTTATACTTACGCACATACGACGTTCAAAAAATACGCGATTGGGCAAACCATCAATCTCGAATTTGACATCACAGGCAAATATATAGCGCGCTATATGGAATTGTATGGCGTGGCGCAGGCGTAATACAAATAAATGTCACACAAAAGAGCTACTTATTTTTCTTTTTTCTTTTTCTTGATAAAAAGAAACAAAAATCAAGACTTATTAGACTTGTCAGGCTGCTCTCCGCGTAAAAAGCGAACACAGCCCAAACTTGCTGCTCCCAAATGGTCGCCGCTTCGAACAGTGCGCTGTTTATCAGCTTTTTACACTCCGCTTTCGCCGACAATTCTAATAGGTCGGTCGCCCCAAGCTCCTAAGCAATCGACCTCTTTTAACCGTTATAAAAAAATAACGACTAAACCTATCACTATGATATAAAACGACTATTGCGACAGATTTTATGTTTTATATTTCAAAATTATACCCTATCTTTGCGGCATGAAGCCACAAAAAATAGAGCTATTATACGCCGACGAAGCCATTATTATTGTCAATAAACCACCCGGGATATTGACAATACCCGACCGCCACGACCCTGCTATTCCTAATATATTGGGCTACCTGCGCGACCGCTACGAGAGCGTTTTTACGGTGCATCGGATAGATAGAGAAACAAGCGGAATCCTTTGTTTTGCAAGGGACGAAGCGTCGCACCGCGCGCTAAGTATGCAGTTTCAAGACCGCTTAGTGGATAAGGTATATATGGTGTTGGTGCAAGGCACGGTGCTTGGCGAAGAAGGGCGAATAGAGAACTATCTCGCCGACCACCCTACTATTCCTGGGCGCATGGTGATAGTAAAACGGGACGGCAAAAAGTCTATCACGGAGTGGCGGGTCACGGAACGTTTCCGCCATTTCACGCTGCTCGATGCGCACATCAAAACGGGCAGACAGCACCAAATACGGGTGCATTTTAAGCACCTCGGACACCCGCTCGCCATAGATACGATGTACGCGAACAAGGATAAATTGATGCTTTCGGAGATAAAACGGAAGTTTACGATAAGCGAAAACGCGGAGGAGCAGCCGATTATGTCGCGGCTCACGCTGCACGCGCATCAGCTCGGCATCACGCACCCGCTCACAGGCGAACGCGTACATTTCACCGCGCCCGCGCCCAAAGATTTTGCCGCGCTGCTCACGCAGTTAGGGAAATGGGGGAAATAAAGTGCAACGAAAGTGCGCCCGAACGGCGTTCGGGTGATAAAGATACCAAAAAGTGCTACAGAACGTTGTTTCGTAGCACTTTTTTTGTGCGATAAGGGGAATTATTTTTATTTTTCATAAAAGTAGATTATATTTGTAAGTAAATTGATACCCTAAATATTATAATTATGAAAAAAATAATTCGCTTTTGGACTTCCAATGCAAAAAAAATGATTACCTACAAGCACTATTTATTACTATTTTGCTGTACAATATGCAGTCATTTAGCAACTGCGCAAACAATTGCAGAAGTCGTTTTATTGAGCCAAAAAGTAGATACGATTATCAAAACGGATAGTTTTACGATACATCGCAGCCAACTATTTAACCTGATGTTAAATACGCCGCAAAGCTGCGCAGCAAAAATTTATGTGACGGATATGGAATGTTCATTACGCTTTTTTGTGGCACATCAAGATAAAAAAACTACTTTTGGGCATCTAAATATGAAAAATTCTATCAATGTTCCATTTATTATAGATAAAAAGAAAGGTAAATTGTACTTTATTCAATTTTTTCCTGAATTATATTTTGCAACCGAAGATACTATAATTGTTACTCCTAAACCTCCAAAAATTGTAGATATAAACGTACTTAATAATGTAAAAATTACTATTTTTGATAAAAACACGAATATCATTAAAACAATCGAATATCGCAATGGTGACAGAAAGGGCAGATTACATACCTTTATTATAAATTATAAAAAAGATAGTACGGGTTGTATCAAAGTAATCTCCAACATACATTGGACGATGCACACGGGCTATAATAATTATCTAAAAAAGCAATTTTTGAAATTTTTGACGCATTTCCCAGAAGAAAAAAAGCGATATGGAAGTATCCTTGAAGACCGCTTTTCCACAGAAAATAGCTTTTATTATTTGAAAAATGGACAAGTATATGGATATAAAGACCTGCGAACAAAGGAAGAGCGGGATAGTAAATGTAAAGACAAGTTTAATTAAGATATTGCGAGAAGCTACCTGTGAATAGTCACACCACGTCGGAACAGCGTTCCGAAGCACATTACCCACGTCGGAACAGCGTTCCGACGCACATTCCTCCGCACTTTTCCAAAAAAATTTCGTACATTTGTCGTATAATTTAATCCATTTTATACTGCAAAGATGTATTTCAAAAAAACCTTAGTCGCTGCTGCGCTTATGACCGTCCTCAGCAATAACCTACTTTCTGCACAAACGCCCGACCCGACGCGGCTCAACGAAAACACCCTTTGGAGCTTGCGCCGCGTGACGGAAGTGAAAACTTCGTCCGACGGCAAAACCGTGATTTATCAGGTGCGCACGCCCGACATCGCCAACAACCGCATGGACGGCGAGCTATTCACGATGCCCGCAGCAGGCGGCACATCGGTACGTTTATTGGACAAAACGGTGCGCGGATTTAGTTTTAAATTCCGACCCGACGGCAAAAAAATTGGCTTTTTAGCACCTTCCAAAAACGATAATATTCGCCTATACGAAATGAATCCAGACGGAACGGAGATTAAGGAGGTTAGTAATAATGTAGGCGACGACCTCGACGGGTTTTTGTACGCGCCTGATATGAAGCGGATTTGCTATTTTAAGCAGGTGCAGATAGACAAAACGGTGCAAGACCTCTATCCCGAACTCACGAAAGTAAAAGCCAAAATCATCGATGGACTAAACTATCGACACTGGGACGCTTGGGAAGACGGCGCGTACAGTCATGTTTTTATTGCGCCTTACGACGCGGCAAATTCGTTCGCGAATACGCTCGAAAACGGCATTGACATTATGAAAGGCGAGGCTTACGACTGCCCGAACCCGCCCGACGGCGGCGAGGAGGAACTCGCGTGGCACCCGTCGGGTAATTACTTGGTGTATAGTTGCAAAAAAGAACGCGGCACGGCTTACGCTACAAGCACAAATACCGATTTGTATTGTTATGATGTAGAAAATAAAACTACCAAAAACCTCACGACAACCAATAAAGGCTACGATAACGCACCGCAGTTTAGCGCAGACGGCAAATATTTGGCGTGGTTGCGCATGGAGCGCGCAGGTTACGAAAGTGACAAAAACCGCGTAGTTTGCGCGCCGTTCAACGG
>JAYWGJ010000098.1:0-3035 GCA_043778315.1 Saprospiraceae bacterium
GTTAAAACGTAGTGAAGTATCTATGTCGCTAATAAAAGTATTTTCGTGAAATGAAGTTATTTATTTCAACTTTGCGAAGCATAAAAGTTGTAATAAATAACAAATGCAACCTAAAATACTTTATTAGCTGTCGCTTTGCGTAGGTTTAAGCTATTCTTCAAGTGTAGATAAATAATCACAACTAATTTATTTCAGCTACTTAATAAAAAATAATGGTACAATAATTGTAACACCATTATTTGTAAACAAAAATAAAAAAATAGTATATAAAAGTGGCTTTACTAAAACCCGTAAATGGCGTTTCGCCTATTTTTGGTAGCAATATTTACCTCGCCGAAAACGCGACGGTAGTAGGCGATGTGGTACTCGGCGACGATTGCAGCGTTTGGTTTCAGGCGGTTGTGCGGGGCGACGTGAACGCTATCCGTTGTGGCAACAAAGTGAATATTCAGGACGGCGCGATAATTCATTGCACTTACCAAAAAGCCGCGACGACCATCGGAAATAACGTCAGCATTGGGCATCGCGCTATCGTGCATGGCTGCACGATACATGATAATGTGCTGATTGGCATGGGCGCGATTGTGATGGACAACGCGGTGGTGCAAGAAAATGTACTGATTGCCGCAGGCGCAGTTGTGTTAGAAAATACCATTTGTGAAAGCAATAGCATCTACGCGGGCATTCCTGCGCGCAAGGTAAAATCACTTTCACCCGAGCAGTTTTCGGATACTATTCATCGCATCGCAAATAATTATGTGCTATACGCGACGTGGTTTAAGGATTAGAATCGATATTGGCTAATCGCCTAATTTCCAAAAATAAAAAATGCAAAATAAAATACAATTCCTTTTTTGGGCGATACTTTTTTCGGTGTGCAGCCTTAGTTTTAAAGGCGCGACGGTTTACCCAAAGGGCGTTTTCCGTAACCCCGTAGGTCACCCGATAGTGCTGGCGGGTAATTTTGGTGAGCTACGCCCCAATCATTTCCATGCGGGTTTGGACATCAAGGGCGAACTCGGCGAACCTGTGTATGCGGCAGCGGACGGCTATGTATCGAAAATACAGGTGCTGCCACGCGGCTACGGCAAAATCGTTTATATCACACACGAAAACGGCTACACGACCGCGTATGCGCACTTAGACCATTTTTCGGTGCAAATAGAGAGTTTGGTTTATGCCGAACAAGAAAAAAAAGAAGAATTCGAGGTCGTCGTTACGCCCGCGCCTGGCAATATGTATGTGCATAAAGGCGATGTGATAGCGTACCTGGGTATGTCAGGAACGACTTTCGGACCACATTTGCATTTCGAGGTGCGGCACACCGCTTCGGGCGATGCGGTTAATCCGCTTGTTTTTGGCTTCGAAGCCGACTTAGTCGACCATATTCCACCAACGCTAACGCTAATGAAAATCTACGAAACGAACGCAGAAGGTTTTTCTGCGCGTTCTACCACCAAAAAAATAGCTAAGATTAGTGACAACGAGTTTAAATTGGAAGGTACGGATACCGTTTTAATCAATACGGATTACGTCGGCTTTGCCGTAAAATCGTTTGACCAAGCGGATAATAGTGCAAATCTGTTCGGTTTGTATGGTTTAGAAGTATATGACAACGGCTCGCTGATTTTTTCGTTTGATATGGAGCGGTTTCAGTACGACGACAATCGCGCCGTGAACGCACACATCGACTATTCGGAGCGCACCAAAAACAACAGCTATTTGCACCGTTGTTTTAGCCTCGCGGGCAACCCGCTAGATATTTATAAAGATGTAAAAAATCGCGGTTTAATCAAGTTGCCGAAAGGCAATAAGCCGCATAAAGTGCAAATAGTGGCGCGTGATTATTTTGGTAACTACTCCAAAGTGTCGTTTATGGTGCGTCGCAACTACAATACGGTGATGAATAATTTTGGTAAATTTCCGTATTATATGCCTAATACCGAAGATAATATCATCAGACAAGACAAGTTTGAGGTCGATTTTCCTTATTACGCCTTTTATGAGCCGCAGTTTCTCACGCACTATACCTCTGCCGCTACGTCGCCCGATTACTACTCCGATATTATACACGTTCATAAAAAAGGTGTGCCTATCAGCGACCAATACACGCTCCGCATCAAGCCGAACAACCTACCCGACAGTCTAAAAAAGAAAGCGGTTGTGGTGGAATGTTCGTCTAATAAGCCGTTTGCGTTACAATCAAAATGGATAGATGACAAGTGGCTGCAAGCGCGCCCGCGTGATTTTGGGCAATATACCATTATGGTAGATACGTTCGCGCCCAAAATTACGCCGATAGACATCATGCCGAACATGAAGGGCAAAAACACGTTTCAAGTAAAAATTACCGACAAAATCACAGGCATCAGTCGCTACAAAGCAATACTTGACGGCAAATGGGCGTTATTGGAGTATGATGCTAAAAACTCGCTTTTCACGCATAAGTTCCGCGAAGGCGCGAACGGCGCAAACCACGATTTGATAATAGTGGTGAACGACCGCGTAGGCAACACCAAGCAATACCAAGCCAGTTTTATTCGATAATTTTGTTTATTTTACGCAGTTTTAATGCAATCGGAAGCGGTACAAATGACCGCCGAGCAGTTTTCTCGTGCGTTCGTCGCTAATCAAAAGCGTGTTTTTATCCATAAAACAAACGCCTTCTTTTTGTGAAAACGAAGGCAGCAAAACTATTTTTCGCTTACCGCTAAAAAAATTATCGCCCGTCCAATCGCTAAAAACAAATAAGCGGTCGCTGCTCAATAGCACTAATTCTTGCGCGTCGGGGCTTAATGCCGCCGATGTTATCCACGAGTCATATTTATTATTACCCGTTTTTACGCTATCGATGAGCGAAGCGGTGTAGGGTTGCCGCGCAGCGGTGTAAGGCTGCGGCACGGTGTTCGGGCGGTCGGGCAGCGCGTACAATTTCGTGTAGCCGTTGTAGGGCGTACTATGGTTTTTGGAAAAAAGGTATAAGCGTTTTTTGTAATGTACGATGCTTTCGCAATCAAAATTCCGATTGTCTTTTT
>JAYWGJ010000099.1:0-8474 GCA_043778315.1 Saprospiraceae bacterium
TTTAGCGATGCTTTTTATCGCTTCCGCATATATTTCTACGCGCCGTCGCTCCTCGTTTTTTATCGTTTCGGTGAACGTAAAAGTGAACCACATCGTCACAGCTACGATTGCGGCAGCCGTGAGCCACAACACATAACGCCAACGACTTGGTTTTTGAGCTTGCATAGTTTAAAATCTTAATAATCAATAGCTATTTTCAACAGCGTGCGGGTTTAAACCCGCACCTATCTTATTTGTGCGGGTTCAAACCCTCACGCCGTTACGTTTTTAGCCTAAAAATTTAGGTTTTTCTTTTTTTCTTTTTCGCCGCAGGAAACAAAACGTTATCCAAAATGAGGCGGTAGCCAGGTGAATTTGGATGCAGCGAAAGGTCGGTTTGCGGGTCGCCTACCTGATGTCTGTAATCTTCGGGGTCGTGTCCGCCGTAAAATGTCCACATACCTTCGCCGTGTTCGCCGTGTATGTAGCGCGCCTCCGAACTCGGCTTGTACTCGCCCAAAACCAAAACTTCCGATTTGATATTTTTATTATTGAACGCTGTCGTTTGTCCCATAAAACCCTTGACCGTGCGCGTGTGATTTTGCGTGAGCATAGTAGGAACTGGGTCCCATTTTGCCGAAAAATCGAACAAACTGAAATAGTCTTGTTTCATATCAACCATGCGCGTATCGGTAGCATCGATAGACGAATATTCGTATTGATATGGATTATTGACTAATTGAAAATTTTTGAAAGCGAAGGTTCTACTGTCGTCCAACTTACTTTGCGCATTGCCGTCTTGCCCGTCGCCGTCATATATTTCGGCACAAATATCGGTGCCTTCGGCAGCCAGTGCTATATCATAAGTATCTGTGGCTGAACACATTGCAAACATAAATCCGCCACCGAAAACCCACGATTTTATTTGCTTCGCAACTGCCAATTTGCATTGCGACACCTTTTTGAAGCCGTTAATTTTTGCCAACTGCTCCATGCGTTGCACATGCGCCTCGTACCAAGGTTGCCCGTGATAGGAAGCGTAAAACTTGCCATATTGACCCGTAAAATCTTCGTGATGCAGGTGCAACCAGTCGTATTTATTCAGTTTGCCTTGCAGCACTTCGGTGTCGTAAACTACGTCGTAAGGGATTTCGGCGTAAGCCAAAACCAAGGTCACGGCATCGTCCCACGGCTGTATTTTATCGCCTTTATCGCTCACATCGGGCGTATAAACTGCGATTTTTGGGGCTTTTTCGAGCTTCATCACGTCCATATTCACCTTCGGGTCGGCTATTTCTTGTACGATAGCGTTGTATTTTCCGTCGGTAATCACTTCGTATTTCACGTTCCGAATTTTGCACTCGCGCTCTATGACGGGTTGTTGCAAAAACGCAAAACTGCCGCCTCTGTAATTGAGCAGCCAAAACGCCTCCTGCCCTTGCGCGAGTATCGCGTAGCAGATGCCGTAGGCTTTGAGGTGATCGGTTTGCGCTTCATCCATCGGTATCAAAATGTACGAGGCTTGCGCAGGCAAATAGGCAGCTATCGCTATAATAAAACTGAAAATGTATTTCATGGCAGTTGTTTTTTTGTGAATTTTTATATCCTAAATTTATACAACAAATTTCGATATTTTAAAATAAAAAAACTCTGATTTAACCATTAGCTAACAAAGGCAATTCTTTTATTTGTTTGCTATCATAAAAATAAAATTGTATAATTAGTTAAATATCAATATTTTAATTGTAATAATATTCGAAAAATAATTATTTTCATATAAAACAGACATCATTTTTTTACAAATCAAAACCAATATCCGTCCTGTAATACTTGCCTTCGTAGTTGATGCGCCCCGCATTTTGTAGCGCGTTGCGGACGGCAGCGCGGTAGTCGTCGGCGAGCGAAGTGATAGCAAGTACGCGCCCGCCGTTCGTCACTATTTGCCCGTCGAGGTCGGCTGTACCCGCCTGAAATACCAAGCAGTCTTGCATTTCTGCCCAACCCGTGATTATTTTTCCTTTTTCGTAGCTTTCGGGATAACCGCCTGCCACCAACATCACGGCGGCGGCGGTGCGCGTATCTTTTTGTATTGTTACAGTATCGAGCGAGCCTGCGTGTAGGTGTTTGCAGAGGTCGAGCAAGTCGTTTTTGAGGCGCGGCAGCACCACTTCGGTTTCTGGGTCGCCCATTCTACAATTGTATTCTATCACAAACGGCTCGCTGTTTACATTAATTAAACCAAAGAAAATGAAGCCTTTATATATTATATTTTCTTGTATCAATCCTTTTATGGTCGGTGCGATGATGCGGTCGCGTACTTTTTGCATCAAGGCAGCATCTACAAACGGCGGCGGCGAAACCGCGCCCATTCCGCCTGTATTTAAGCCTGTATCGCCTTCGCCGATGCGTTTGTAGTCTTTCGCGACAGGTAGTATTTGGTAGTTTTTGCCGTCGCTTATCGCGAACACCGAAAACTCAATACCCGTGAGAAACGCCTCGATGACGACTTTCGCGCTCGCCGCACCAAATTTCCCACCCAACATTTCGGTCAGTTCGTGTTGCGCGGCAGCGATAGTATCGAGTATCACTACGCCTTTTCCTGCTGCCAATCCGTCCGCTTTTAGGACTATCGGCGTGGCGCAACTCGCTAAATAAACAATGCCTTCGGCGAGTGTTGTGGCAGTAAATTCGCGATAAGCGGCGGTCGGAATGTCGTGCCGCGACATGAATTGTTTGGCGAAAGCCTTGCTGCCCTCGAGTTGCGCGCCTTGTGCCGACGGACCTATTACCGCTACGTTCGCGCAAAGCGGGTCGGCAGCAAAATAATCGTAAATACCCAAAACCAACGGCTCTTCGGGTCCGACGATGACCATTGTTATGCCATAATCCAATACAAATTTTTTGATGTTCGCAAAGTCATTTACCGCAAGGTCGACGTTCGTGCCAAACTGCCGCGTACCTGCGTTGCCAGGCGCAATATATAGGTGCGTGCAGTTAGGGCTTTGCCCCAATTTCCAAGCGAAGGCGTGTTCGCGCCCGCCGCTCCCGAGTAGTAATATTTGCATTTTGTAGGAATAAATGTAGGATTTTGGTCTTGTGTTTACGTTGTAAAATTATCTACAAACCATATTAAAAGTATGAATAGACTCGTGAAACCGAAGCAAATTATCTTCGCTAATTTCGGTATTATTGCTAATAAAAGCATACCAAGTGTATATTTCGCGGACGATATTTTCGGGAACTTCGGTTTTTTGTACGATGCGCGGAACGAGTTGCTCGGCGGGCAGATGTATCGGCAGGCTGTATTTTTCGCGAAGCGCGTTTTGGAAAATATGCATTTTATGCTCCGCGATATTTTTGTGGTCGCGCTGTATAAAGTAGAGCCGTCCCATGCTTTGTATGTACTCGAGCGACGTGTTGAGGTTGGGGACGAGGACAGGAATGACGCGCTGCCGCCGCTTGGTGCGGAACACAAAATACAGTAAAATAGTCGCCAAAAAGGTGTACCACGCCCACCGCAACGCGGGCTGCGAAAGGATATAATCTAACGGACCCTTATGCCCCAAATTCATATTCGACTGCCGACGATTGTACTTGTTATCTTCGGGACGGTAGGTTTTGGCGGGTTCGTCCCAATAAATATTGCCCGTAGCCAAGTACGAAAGCGCGCCCTGCATATAGTCTTTGCCCTCCGTTTCGGTCATGTACAAATTGGTAAATGCGATGGGTGTGCTATGCAATAAAAAGTAACCTTTTCCGTGTGAAACACGAATAAAATTGGTCAAACTGTCCGTATATCCTAACACTTGAACTGTATTTTTTCTTTTTAGAAAAATATCCGTATTTAGGTCAGTCCAACCGTAGTCTGCACCTTTATTTTTGTATTTAAAGGTGTATCGGTAGCCGTTCGGCGTGTGCAGATTGGGATAGTTGAAGTTCAAAAGCGCGGTAGAATCGCGGTCGCGGTAATTGTATAAGCTATGGCTATTAGCGATAAACTCTGCTTGTGTAGAGTCCATCTGTTCTTCGGTCAGGGTAGGAATTGTATCAATATAAGCGGGTTTATTTTGCTTCTTTTTGGGTTTTTCATCGGCGTAAGCTCTATCATTTTCCTCCTCTTCGTCGTTGTCGGAACTTATAATTTCGCCGTCATCATCAAATTCAATTGGCTTTGCTTTGTTCTTATTTTTTTGAGTAATAATTGGTTTGTAGTACTCGTTTTTGATGGAGTCGATAAGTTGATTGGGTATTTCTTTGGCAGAAATAAACGCGGTATTTCCGTTGCGGACAAACGCGCTGATGCGCACTATATCGACGCTATCAAAATACGGCTCTTGCCCCACAAAAACGTAATTGCTTTGTTTTGTGGGATTTGCGGGTAGGTCGGTAGCTACGTTGCTGCTTATTTTTTGAGCCGTATTGTTCGGGAAGTAGGTTTGTAGTACTTCGTGAAAAATATGGAGGTCGTACGGATTTTTTTCGTCTTCGTGATACGTTTCTCTCCATTTTTTTGCTTCGCTGTCGCTAAACAGCGTGAACAAAAGCAGCAGCACGATACCAAAACCGCCCAAAAGCAGGTATAAAAATTTATTATTTTGCATTATTATTTTAGTTTCCAGCTTATAGTTTATAGCTTCTTTACCTCACTTCGTCATAAAAATCCTTAAAAGTTGGGCTAATAAAATTAAAATCCGCTTCCTGCACCGCTACATCGCTGTACCATACGCGGTCAAAAAGCAGCGTTGCGCGCCTAAACCGCTCGTAGTTCGCTTGCGGCTGCATCTCGCGGAGGTACTCGCTGTTCGTTTTATCGCGTTTCCATATTATCTTTTCTTTAATACTTAAACTCTTCAATATCATTAAGTAATAAATACGCAACGCCATTTTATAGTCTTTTTTCTCGAGCGCAAGACGCAAAAAACGCTCCAAGTCACTTTCGTGCAAATTCTCCTCTATTTCCGCTAAGGTAAAATCAACTTCGGTATTTACCCTTGCGTTACCGCTAAAAAATCCGCGCCCTACGAGCAGGTACAATATCAGCCCGATTATTGCGATAAGCACTATAAAAAAGAAAGCCTTAGCCGCTACGGTCAGCCCCGACAAAAACGACGGGTCAAATTTACTCGTACTAACTTTATTTTCCTTCGGTTTTACGGGTTTCAGCTTTTTGAGTTTGGAAAAATCGATGCCTTCTTTGGCGCGCTCCCACGCCTTTTCGTCGATAGTGCGTACCTCGACGGGCGCAGCCGTTTTTTGCGCCGACACGTTGGTATTGGCACAGAAAAAGAATAATATATATAGGTATGGGTGTTTTTTTAACATAAAAATATGGTAGTGAACAGTGAACAACTAACAGTGAACAGTTTTTTTGCTCACGACACGTTAATCGTTAATCACTAATCGTTAATCACTGAAAAATTAATCGTTACATTTCCGTTGCCCATTTGTCCCTGTCGTCGGGCGAAAACTGCCATGGCGCACGGTTGTTATCAATATTAGTAAACATGGAGTTCCACGCCTCGGGCGAGTCCGCTTGGTCGAGGATTTTGTAGCGGCGGATTTCCATGATAATATCCAACGGGTTTATCAGTATCGGACACGCCTCGACGCAGGCGTTGCAGGTGGTGCAGGCGCGGAGTTCCTCGTCGGAGATGTAGTCGAGGAGCGACTTGCCGTCGTCGTAGTTTTCGGGCGTGAGTTGGGTGGTTTGGGCGCGCATTTCCTTTTTGACGTAGGTCAAATCGTTGCTATCCAAGCGGCTGCCGACCTCTTGCAGGCGGTCGCGCACGTCCATCATCACCTTGCGCGGAGATAGGATTTTGCCTGTCGTATTGGCAGGACAAACCGACGTACAACGCCCACATTCGGTACAAGTGTAGGCATCTAAAAGCGATTTCCAGGAAAGGTCGAATACGTCGCTTGCGCCAAATTTGGTGATTTCGGGTTGCGGCTCGTCGGGCGTAGCATAGGGGTTGTCGCTGAACATTAACGCTACTTCGCGCTGTATAGCGGGCATATCGGAAAGTGCGCCGCGACTGCCCAATTTGGCATAAAAAGTATTGAAAAACGCCAAAAAGATGTGTAAATGCTTAGAATAGGGCAGATAAACGACCAAAGCCATTACGCCCGCGAAGTGTCCCCACCAGCCCAAACGCTCTATAATCATCAAACCGCCGTCGCTGCACCACGACCACGCGCCCATGAAAAATTGCGAAAAAAGGAAGTTGCCCGTATGGTGAAAACCCTCTATACCTCGATGCTGTAAAGCGAGGTCGGCGGAGTTCATTGTGAAAATACAAGCTATCAAAACGATTTCGGATAGCAATATCACGGCGGCATCTATCATCGGAAAACCGCGCAATTCGGGCTGTTGAAACCGCCGCAACTTCAAGTAAAAGCGGCGCGACAGAAACGCGATAGTCGCGACTAATGCGAGTACCGAAAGCAGCTCGATGAAGCTGATGATGTACCAATATACGCCGCCGATAAAAGGCAAAAAGAAGCGGTGCGTACCAAAAACGCCGTCTATCATTATCTCTATCAACTCGATTTGTGTGACCAAAAACGCGACGTATAGCGATAAATGTAGGAAACCGACGATGGGTCGGTCGAACATTTTTTTCTGTCCGAACGCGATAAGTAGCACGTTGCGCAGGCGTGCGAGGAGGTTGTCGTCGGCGGTATAGTCTTGTTTACCGAGGTTGATATTGCGGTACACGCGCCAAAACTGTAAGCCGCCGATGGCGAAAACCGTCGCGCTGATGACCGTGAAAAAAAATTGTAGTGCTATCATAACCAATAATATTTATAAACATTCCTTTATTGTACTGCGAAAGTACGGCTTTTTGTTATAAAAATATTATTAGGTGCAATAAATTATTAGTAGCGATTAAAAGTAAAGCTATTTTGATAACACAATCTAAGTAATTCAAGGCTTTCAGCAGCAGCTAATCGTTGCCAATGCACGGCGTTTTATCAATGAATAGTGAGTATTAAATCGCCATTTTCGGCTATAATGCACTTGGTTTCGTCCATTTGCATTGCTAATGCAAAACCGTTATAAAACGGCTCGAGGCTCAAAAATCTACTGTTGTAAAGTGCGTTTCCGTTTTTATCTATATGATGCCAACCATTTTCGTCTTTGGCGGTCGCAAAATTTTTGTGAAAAACACCCAAATCTAAGAAAGATTTTGAATTTATAAGCCTTCCTTTTATATCAATGTGTCTGAACAAGCCGTCGGTTGATTTTGCGCAAGCAAAGCCATCTTTAAAGTCGCCGCAATACAAAAAGTGCTGCGGATAAACGCTGTTTCCGTCCAGGTCAATATGAAAATAATTATTGTGCTTGTCGCGAACCGTACAAAGATTTTCTTGAAAATTGCCTGTCCAGGCATAGCTATTCGGGTATGCCTTCGCGCCGTTTTGCGTGAGGTGAAACCAGTCGCCGCCTTGTATGACTGCCGCACGAGAGTCATAAAACCCGAAAGTTCGGGCGTACCGTTCGGGGTAAAGCGCGTTGCCGAAAGCATCGATATGATAGCTGCCGCTTTCGTCCGTGACGGGTGCTAATCCAGGCGCGTGAAATTTCAGCACCTCTATAAATTTTTTATTGAAAACGGGCGTGCAGTTCATCAAAAAATGCGTGCCGTCTGCCGCCGTTTTTAGGTGTTGCCAATTCATTTTTTAAAAATTAAGATAGTTTGTAAATCGTTCAATTTTAAATCCTTTATGTAACGAAAATCCACGCCTTCGCATAGCGAAATATATTGTACGGAGGTTCGCTCAAAACTTTCGCACATCACCGACATATTTAGCGAGAGCAGCGATAAATTAGTATTTATTTTATCGGCGCAGTTTTCAATCACATATAGAGTACCGTTTTGAGGTAACGCGGCGAAGCAGTTTTGAAGTATTAAAGTTGCTTTTTTGTCGTTCCAATCATGCAAAATTCGGCATAAAAGCAGGGCATCTTTGCCCGTAGAAATTTGCTGAAAAAAATCGCCTTTGAGCAATATAATGTCTTGATAATTCAAGTTTTGTGATGCGTTTTGCAAGCCGTTTTGTGATGCGTTTTGCAGCACGTTTTCCAAATCAAAAAGCGTACAGGTCACTTGCGGATACTGCTCTTTTATCCGAATGATAGCAGCGCCATAGCCGCCGCCAACGTCCATAATAGATTGATGTTGCTGCCAATCAATCAAATTAGGCAAATCTTTGTAGTCCGCTTTCGCATACTCGAACATTGCTTTGTGGTAATTGTCCAATTTTTCTTTGTTTTCGTTCAAATACTCAAAATAAGGTTTTTTATACCTTACTTCAAAAGAGCTTTTGCCTGTCGCGATAGTAAAATCGAGCATTTGCCATGCGTCTATATGTTCGCCGCTCCAATTCATACAGGCGAATTTGAGGCTATCGGGATTTTTTTGGGTCAGTAAAATAGATAATTCGTTGATAAAATAGAGCTTATTTTTTTGTTCCAAAAAACCAATATCGAC
>JAYWGJ010000100.1:0-3016 GCA_043778315.1 Saprospiraceae bacterium
TGGTTTGACCGACGAAGAGCTTAAAGGTGTAAACGCGATAGATATGCTCGTCATCGATTTTGCGTCGTTGATACCGTTAGGTTTGGCAAGTATTTTTTACATTTATTTTGTCAATACTTATTTTACGGGCGTACAGATAGAAGATGGGCGATTTTGGTTTTGGCTGAGTAATTTTCAGTCGATGCAGTTTGCTACCGAAACGCTCTGCACCTTATTTATGGTACTCGGGTTGCCGTTTTTGATAACTATATACGGCGACGACGACAAACACGCTATCCTTATTCGCAATTTGTTTTTTGCGATAATCCTCAATACCTTGGCGGTACTGATAATGACAAAGGCGCGAGAGGCGCGTCTGTTTGCCTTGCCCTTAATGCTGTATTTCCCGATAGCGGGCAGATTACTATTAAACACATTAGCCAAAATAAATATTAAAAAAATACAGTACAAACTTCTTTTTGTTCTTGTATTCGCGATATTTGCCGTATTTAGTTTTACGATGTATTATTCTACCGATAGCGGCGGCGCGTTTAGGTATTATCAATTATATTTGTTTATAAGTCTGTGCTTGGCTTTTTTCTTGCATCAAGCCGTAGATGAAACCGAACCTATCGTGGCAACTGTCGAAAGTATAGAAAGTGCAGCGTAAATATTTTAAAAAAACTATTTCACAATTTTAATTTATAAAGTGGAACCATTATTATTCAAAGCGATTGTCGTATTGGTCTCGTTTGTGGTCATGTTGAGCGTCGGCGCGTATGCTACTTTGGCGGAACGCAAATTTGCGGGTTTTTTTCAAGACCGCTACGGTCCCGAGCGCGCTGGTCCTTATGGCTTATTGCAGCCTGTGGCTGACGGCGTAAAATTCTTTTTCAAAGAGGACTTCACGCCTGCGGCAGCCGACCGCTTTTTGTTCACACTCGGACCCGCTATCGCGATGATAGTCGCCTGCATGACGAGTGCCGTTATCCCTTGGGGACCTGATTTTACCTGGAACGGCGTGGTATATTCTATACAAGCAACCGACCTCGATATAGGCGTACTATACGTTTCTGGCGTAGTGAGCATCGGCGTTTACGGCTTGATGATTGGCGGCTGGGCATCAAATAATAAGTATTCGTTGCTTGGCGCAATTCGCGCGTCGTCGCAAATGATTAGCTACGAAATCGGTATGGGTATCGCCTTGGTTGCGGTCGTGATGATGACGGGTTCGTTGAGCGTAAAAGATATTGTGGTCAGTCAAGGCGGCGGATTGTTCGGCATCGACGCGACTATATTAAAAGGTATGGATTGGAATATTTTTTACCAACCCATTGGTTTTCTGATATTTATGACCTGCGCTTTCGCGGAATGTAACCGCACACCGTTCGATTTGCCCGAGTGCGAACAAGAATTGGTAGGCGGTTATCATACCGAATACTCCTCGATGAAACTCGGTTTATATATGTTTTCGGAATATTTCAATATGTTCGTTTCGTCGGCATTGAGCGCGTCGCTGTATTTTGGCGGCTACAACTTCCCTGGAATGGCGTATTTTGAAGGTTCATTTTGGTTGCCAATATTGTGTATTTGTTCCATATTAGGCAAAATATTATTTGGCATTTTCTTTTTTATGTGGATACGTTGGACTATTCCGCGCTTCCGCTACGACCAACTCATGAACGTAGGTTGGCAGTTTTTGATGCCAATTGCTATCGTCAATATGATAGTAACGGGCGTAGTGATTTTGATGAAATAACTAAATATTTAGGATTATTTTGTCGTAATAAAAACACCAAAAAAAATTAATTTTTATATTTATAATAACTAATATATGCTTACCAATCGCAGTAAAGTGGTCGTCAAAAAAGAGATGACTATCATAGAAAAGCTATATTTCCCGGCTATCGCACAAGGATTATCCATTACTCTGGGTCACTTTTTTGGCAAAAAAGCCACTATCCGTTACCCCGAAGTGCAGCGCGAATTTTCGCCTGTGTATAGAGGCAAGCACACCTTAGCACGAGACGAGCAAGGGCGCGAGCGTTGTACCGCCTGCGGACTTTGCGCCGTAGCGTGTCCCGCCGAAGCCATCACGATGGAGGCTGCCGAGCGCAAAAAAGGCGAGGAGCATTTGTATCGCGAAGAAAAATACGCCGCCGTTTACGAAATAAATATGTTGCGTTGCATTTTTTGCGGCTTGTGCGAAGAGGCGTGTCCGAAAGCGGCAGTTTGGCTCACTCGGTCTGGCGTAATTACACCTGCCGAATACGACCGCAGCTCTTTTATTTACGGCAAAGATATGTTGGTAGAACCCGTGGGCGTAAACCCAATCACGCAGATAGAAATGATGAATAGAATATAAATATTTTTTTGTAAATAATGCTAAAAAAACTACTCGACTTAAATGCGCTAAAAACGTACAGCAAAAACGATATTTTTGAGCAAATTGACGCTTCCCAATATCGTATTGCAGCGTTGCGTCCGTTTGATAAAGAGCAAGAAGCGCGTATTTTACAAAAATTTCGCTTAGATTGGAATTATCACTCCAACGCTATCGAGGGAAATTCATTGACGTATGGAGAAACCGTAGCCTTGCTAATGCACGGCGTGACCGCAAAAGGCAAGCCGCTGAAAGACCATTTAGACATAAAAGGACACAACGAAGCTATTGACTTTTTGATGCAAATCATCAAACATGACCGCCCGTTGAGCGAAGGAGATATACGGGAATTGCATAAGTTATTATTGATAGAAAATTACGAGGCGAACGCTATCACAGCCGACGGCTTGCCAACCACAAAAATAATTGAGGTAGGAAAATACAAAACGACATCGAATCACGTCCAAACAAAAACAGGCGAAATACACTATTACGCCTCGCCCGAAGAAGTGCCGATTTTGATGAACGAACTCGTAGATTGGTATAATCAAGCGATAAGCGACGAAGCGATAAATCCGATTGTGATTGCTGCTTTATTTCACCACCGCTTTGTGGCGATTCACCCTTTCGGCGACGGCAACGGCAGAATGACGC
>JAYWGJ010000101.1:0-3005 GCA_043778315.1 Saprospiraceae bacterium
CCGCGCAAAGAAGTGTTCGTTGTGCGTACTACCAAAGTTCCACCACACCGTAGTTGCTACGGGTGCGATGATGCCCGCTTCGCTATAAATATGGTCTAACCCGTGTAGTTCGGGCTGCTCCAACTGCACGGGAGAGGGCTGATAGAGCGTCCGTACCAACCGCTCTATCTGCAAATAGGATAGGTCGCGTACCCGTTCGGGCAAGGCTTCGAGGACTTCCTTGATGCGTTTTGCCTGTTCGCTGAGGACGAGGAGTGAACTGTATTTAGCGTTCGTCTCGTCGTAGGTCTTGCGCGCCCAGCGTTGCACATAACCGAATACGTCGATGACTTCGGAGCGCGGTACGGGCTTTGCGGTGTCGTACCGACGGCGCGTAAACCAAAAATTATACTGCTCGCGCAGTGCGCGAACCTCTAAGGAAGGGTCTAATATAGCTTTCTCCCCCAATTTTGCAAAGTAATCTTCTACGATAGCATACCATTTTTCGCCATCTAAACCAGGCTCGGCAGCCATTTGCGCTGCAAGGCGGAGCGCGAGGTCGTCGCGCAAGGGCTTGATAGGCAGCGTCAGAAACTCCAATATCTTGTACGGGTCTATCGGTCGCCATAAAAAGGACGCGGCGAGTTTGAGTATCTGCAAAGTAGGGCGCGCGAGCGAAGCCGATAAGATACCGAGCGCGGGCAAACCCTCTTGCAGCAGCGCGTTTTCTATGGTTCTATCTTTTTCGGGTATCAATAAAAGTGGACGCAAGATTGGGTTTTGGCGCAGCACAGTTGCCAAATAGTCCGCCGCATCGGTATCGCGCTTCGCGTGTATGAGCAGCAGCGAGCCGTCTATACTGGCAGTTTGCTGCGCTGTAGTATTGGCTTGTCGCAACAACCTACGCTGAAATTGATGTATATCTGTATAGCCCGTCACGGTTGCGCCGTGCGCCGTATCGAGTATTTTTATATTATGATATTGTAATATTGCGAACAAAATACGGTAGGGTAGGGGTAGTAAGTTTAGCATCTCGTTGAGCTGAATGCTATCTATACCGAGCGCGGCGATGCCCTCGGGCGCGTCCGAAAAGGTGTGTATCAATGCCGCTACGCGGTCGGCAAACCCCTGTATCGGCAGTCCGCTCGCCTGACTTTCGCGCTCTATCTCGGCTAAGGTAGCAATGCGGGGCGCGGCAGCGAGGTGTTCGGGCGCGAGTTCGGTGAGTAGCAAGCCCGTCGCTACGAGTTCGTCGCGCTGCACGAGTACGGCGGTTGCGGTCGCTAAGGCATCAGCAGCGAAAGAGGCTGCAAAATACGCCGTTTTATGTGCCGTCAGGTACTGCTCGAGTACTTGTCGGTACTGCTCGGTACGCAGGTGTTCGGTGCTGCCTACCGTTTGCGGTAAGCCGATAGCCTGCTCGAGGAGCTGCACTAATCCGTTCGCGCCCACATAGACGGTATCGATGAGCGTAGTAGGTGTAGGGTGGCATCGCTCGTCGAGCGTTAATCCAAAATTGAGGGTCATAGAAGTAGTGAACAGTGAATAGTGAGGTGTGTGACCTGTCCTGAAATAGCCTTACAAAGATGAGTGAAAAAGTTTGATAAGACAATGGCTGTATCAAACGCAATAATTTCTTTTATTTAGGGATCAATGAATATGAATTAACTACAACTATCCTGAAAACTTCGGAGAACTTCTAAGTATAGCCCGAAGGGCTTAAATTCTTGACAACCGTAGAGTAAATACAAGGCCACGCCTTATCTCCACCCGACGATGGTACGCACATTGGATACGCGTAATAATCTGCGTCCCTCTACCCGCCGTATCCTATTAACATCACGTTCGTAGCGAGCGGCAACAACTCCGCTCGCGGAAAAGCAGGACAAAAAACCGTATCGTAAAAGTCTTGCGCGGCGTTTTTATCTACTTGGCTTTCGCCCAAACAGTTGTAAATCACTACGCCGTGCGGCGCGAGGAGTTCGGTGATGCGCGAGATAAACGCAGGGTGACGGAAGTCGGAGGGCGTTTGTGAGTCCACAAACACATCGACGCATATCATATCAAATATTTGTTCGGTGACGAACACAAAATCCATGGCATCGGTGCCGACCACGTCCATCGGCGACACCAAATCGCTCAAAACGTACTTGTCGGCGAGCCGTATCACCTCTTCGTCGAGTTCTATACAAGTATAATAATAGCGTTTTCGGAACTTCTGCTCGAGCATTTGCGGTATGCTGCCCAAGCCCAAACCGAGTACCAAAACCTCCTCAATCGGCATGGTATCTAAGGGCAGATGCTCAAATACTTTTGTGAAATTGTCGTACAAAATACCATACGAATATATCGCCGTTTCGGTCAGCAATTGATACTGTCCGTTGCTGAGAACTACGTCGAGTTCGGTGTTAATCAAGCTCGAGGTTTGCTCCAAATGCACGGGGCGAAAATAGCTGTACAGCTTACGCCAATAAGGTTGCCGCATGGTTTTGGTTATTTATTATCGTTGTTTTAATGCTTAAAATGACGGGTTCCCGTTATCGCCATTGCCATATTATTAGCGTTGCAATAATCGATACTTTCGCCGTCGCGAACGGAGCCGCCTGGGTGTACTACGGCTCTGATGCCCGCGTTGTGCGCTATTTCTACGCAGTCGGCGAACGGGAAAAAAGCGTCGCTCGCCATCACCGCACCCTCGAGGCTAAACCCGAAACTCGCCGCTTTCGCGATGGCTTGACGCAACGCATCTACGCGCGAAGTTTGTCCGCAGCCCATACCGATAAGTTGTCGGTCGCGAACTAAGGCGATGGTGTTCGATTTTAGGTGTTTGGCACAAATATTAGCGAAAAGCAAGTCGGAGAGTTCGGCAGCAGTCGGTTTGTGTGTGGTCGCGATGCGGAGGTCGGCGGCGGTTTCGGTACGGCGGTCGGCATCTTGCTCGAGCGTTCCGTTGAGCAGCGATTTGAACTGTTTGGCAGGCGCGTCGAACACTAATTGTTTCAATATAATCCTATTTTTCTTTTTCA
>JAYWGJ010000102.1:0-3004 GCA_043778315.1 Saprospiraceae bacterium
ACTCACCGTTTCGTACAACCCGAAAGCGACCTCCGTTGCCAAAATATCGGCGAACATCGCTAAACGCGGTCACGACGTAGCGGGCGTAACCGCCGACCCTCACGCATACACGAAGCTGCCCGAATGCTGTCAATATCGCACGGGGGAAAAGTATTAAGTAGCCGAAAATTAAAATTTAATTTCATTCATTTACGTTCATTACGTTACCGATACTGTATGGTGTCGGTAACGTGATGCGTGTTTGTTTTTACAGCTTATGTTACGAAGTCACTCTTTTTGTTGTGACCATAAACCGCGTAGCGGTGACATATCGGTAGAAAAAAATGGGATTCATGTGTTTTAAAGCTGCGTAGCTGCGACATATAATTTTTTCATTCCTACGTTCTATTCAATATGTCGTTGCGCTGCAACTTGATGTGCGGCTTATTTATATGTGCTACCAATATGTCGCCGCTATGCGGCTGCGAGTCCCTAAATCTATCCGCTCTTATACTTTTTTCATTATAACAACAAAAAAATGATACATACCACCGCTATCACACCCGAAACCGCCTTTGCGCGATTATTGGCTATCATGGACGACCTGCGCGCTAAATGCCCGTGGGATAAAAAGCAGACGATGCTCACGCTCCGCAACCTCACTATCGAGGAGACCTACGAACTCGCCGATGCCATATTAGACAATAATATGCAGGACGTAAAAGAGGAGTTGGGTGACCTATTGCTGCACCTTGTTTTTTATGCCAAAATAGGCTCGGAGCAAGGTGATTTCGATATAACGGACGCGCTGAACGGCGTTTGCGACAAGCTGATAATCCGTCACCCGCATATTTATTCTGATACGATAGCCGAAGATGAGGCTGCCGTAAAGCGGAATTGGGAGCAGATAAAACTGAAGAGCGGCAGCAAATCGGTGTTGGGCGGAGTTCCAAAATCGCTGCCTGCGATGGTAAAAGCGTACCGTATGCAAGAAAAAGTGGCGCAAGTGGGCTTTGATTGGGACAAACCCGAAGACTGTTGGGCAAAAGTAGAGGAGGAAATACAAGAGTTTCGGGTGGAAGTAGCGGCTAACGACCGCGACAAAATGGAGGCGGAAATGGGCGATTTGCTTTTCGCAATGATTAATTATGCGCGACTACATGGCATAGATGCCGAAACCGCCTTAGAGCGCACGAATCGGAAGTTTCGTAATCGGTTTCAATACATAGAACAACACGCGCCGAAGCCGCTCGATACGATGACCCTCGCGGAGATGGACGTGCTTTGGAACGAAGCGAAAAAGGTATAAGTACTTCGGAACGCTGTTCCGAAGAAAAATAAATACAACGAAACAGCGTTTCGTTGCACTTTTCACCAACGAAACAGCGTTTCGTTGCACAATATCAAATATGCGCCTCTATCGTTTTATTTTGCTTATCGCAATACTTTTTTTGTGTTGCAACACAACTACGGCGCGCAGCGCGGACGGTTCGCCTATCGACTCGGTTGCGGCGACGCGGCATCGCATCAAAAAAAGCAAACCTAAAGCCGACACCGCCGTCGCGCTCCACATATTAACGTGGAATATACAAATGTTGCCGCGTTGGGCGGTCAATAAAGAGCAGAAGCTCCGCACCAAATACATCATCGCCGACCTGATGAAGCAGGACGTAGATGTGATTGTCTTCGAGGAGGTTTTTGATGTAGGTATTCGCAGTATCTTGCGTTTGGCATTGTTTCCAAAATTTCCGTTTCAAGCGAGCGTACACAATAAGCGGTGGTCGTGGCGGCAGAGCAACGGCGTTTGGATAGTGAGCCGCGTCCCGATTCGCGAACTCAAACACATTTTTTACAAGAGCAGTCACGGCACCGACGGTTTGGCAAATAAAGGCGCGGTGATGATAGAAGGCGTGAAAAAAGGCAAAAAATTTCAGATTGTCGCTACACACCTGCAAAGCAGGCAAGACAGCGCGGCGCAGCGCGTCCGCGACGCGCAATACGAGCAGATACGCACGGAGTTGCTCGTGCCATACAGCAAAGAGAAAGTCCCGCAACTCGTCATCGGCGACCTCAATACGCCCAAAAACCTAAGTGTAGATTACCAACGTATGCTCCGTACTTTTGATATGTGCGACGCGCCGATAGCCGACGAGCGTCCTTATACTTGGGACAAAAGCAATTCGTGGAACGCGGATTATCCCGAAGAGCCGAACTCGCAACTCGATTATATTTTGCTGAATGCACAGAAAAGTTTGACTAAACTCGGTAAAACGTTTCTGTACCGTCCTTTTATTATACAAAAAAATAAAAAAATAGACCTCGCCGACCATTATGGCGTGTTTGGCGAGGTGAACTTGAATTGAGGGGAAGATTTTTTAGGGTTTTTGTTGGAAATAGAAATAAGTGCGTATCTTTGTGTACTATTTATATTTAAAAATATCATTTTATGAAAAAAATACCAAGGAATGAATTAATGGACAGTTCCTTTGAACAGGAATTGAGTGACATTATATTAAAGAATGAAGATTATCGTTATTTACCTTGGATTGGTTGTGATTTTAAATCTCAAAGTAAAAAGTTAATGATTGTGGCGGAAAGTGTTTATTTATGGGGAGAAGGCACAGAGGTGTGTGCATCAGAACCTGATTTTGGACGTACAATACTTTACGATCAGGCACTTGATTTTGATAATAATTTCAAGAGTAAGCCTATGTTCCCAAATTTCATGAAGGCATTTACAGGCTTAAATAATATTGATAATGGTGCAAAAAATGAATTTTGGAAAAGCGTTGTTTTTCATGAGTTGGTACAAGTCCCAATGGCTAATGAAAAAAGCCGCCCTACTAAAAATGATTTTAATACAGGTGCAAAATATTTAGTAGAATTGGTCGAATTGCTTTTACCTAATACAATAATAATTTTTGGTACAGATTGGCGTAACAAATATGTACCTATCAAGATGGCATTTGAAAATTTACAGTATAAAACCCTATCGCAAATTTTTTTTGATAAAATTAACCGTTCG
>JAYWGJ010000103.1:0-3003 GCA_043778315.1 Saprospiraceae bacterium
GATACACAACAAACTATCGCTACCGAACGCCGAGGTAGCAGGGTGATATTCGCTGCGCGCAATACACGCTACTACGTTGCCCGACGGGTCGTTGAAGTACACCGCTTCGGCAGCCCAATCGGTTAGCTCCGCTACTTCGTCGCCGTCTGCGTTAGTCGGCAAAATTGTGACACGACTTTTGAGCCATTCCAGCGCGTTTTGCGCTTTATTGCAAGGTATATTGAAAGCAAAATGATAGCGCGGCGCGGCGTTTACTAAGTGCGTCGTCACGAAAGTTAGGCGGCTTGTACCTACTTGCACCGTGAAACTTTTGTCTGTTTCGGCGGTTGCGCGCAAGCCTAATATATTGGTATAAAACGCTTTTTGCGCCGACAAATCAGTCGTGTGCAATTCTAATTCGTTGATGAGCATAGGTATTTTTATATAATTTGAAATAAAAAATATTTTTTTACTATATTTGTGCTTAATTGAAGGCTTTTTCTTTATAAGACAACAAAAAACTTTGCTACGCTCTGCGGCTCTGCGTCTAAAAAACAAAATCTCTACACTCTGCCCCTCTGCTTCTCCGCGTCTAAAAAAATTTTGCGTCTAAAAAATTTTAATACTTAAAAATCTTCGCGTCTAAAAACTTCCGCACTTTAATTCATTCGCAACGTTACCACAAAAATTCTTATGGCACTTATTTTACCCATTCCATTCGGTTCGCCCGAATACGACGAATTAGTCGGCTTGCGCACCGACGTACTACGCAAACCCTTAGGCTTAGAGTTTAGCCTCGATTTTTTGGCAAAAGAATATAAAGATGTGCATTTAGCCGCTTACAGCGATGCGATGTACTTGCTCGGCGGCTTGATTTTGTCGGAAACCGACGACCCAAAAACCATACAAATGCGGCAGGTCGTCGTCCGCGAAACCCTACAACGACAAGGCATCGGACGGATTTTAGTTGCGGAAGCGGAGCGATACGCACAGCGAAAAGGTTATACCAAAATGATACTACACGCCCGCGTTGCCGCTGTGCCATTTTATTTGCAACAGCAATACGCCGTTTGTTCCGACGAATATATCGAGGTTGGTATTCCGCATTTTTCTATGTATAAAAATTTGTGATTAAGCTATTTATATATTTATTTTCTTACAATACGAAAGCTATCGTACACAATCGCATTCATATCTGAGCGGCTATTTTTTAGGTCGACCTTGCGATACTCGCGATAAACGATACGCGACTGTACCACGTCGGCAATCACGGTATAGTAAAAGGCGTCCATATCGGGATTGATGATATCTACGATGCCGACGGGCGGAACGGTAAGCAGCAGCAGTGGATTGAGTACCGACGACTTGCGATAAAACCGAATGCCCTGCACCGCAAAGTAGCGTGTACCATATCGCTTCGCCAAATGACCGTAGCGTGCCGAGATAAACGGACTCGTTTTGCTATCTTTTATCGACTTTCCATGTGCGATAATGCCGTTTACTTTTTGCTTGTCGCTGCCAAAGTCCTGCAAAAAATTCGACTGCAAGATGTCTCTTTTGAGCGGCGCGAGGTAATTGAAAAAATCCTCGTCCATATTAGAGAGCGTTCTGCTGTCTATCACTTGCAGTTTGATGCCATTTTTGCGCGCGTTGCGCGCCAATAAATCGTTGAAGTCGCTATTGCTTTTTGCTACCCGAAGCGCGACGCGCTGATATAAATCAGAGCTATGTTGCAATAACGGGTTGAGGTCAAACTCAGGGTCTATCGTGACCATCTGCTCCGCATCTTTATTGCCCACAAATTTATCGTAACGACTTACTTGTAGCAAACCTGCGCAGCCGCTTGTCGCAATAAGCAAACAGCCCACGCTAATTGTTAATAAAAAGTGTAGTTCTAGTTTCATTGGGAGGTGATTTTTAGCTGAACAATGGCAGAATTTGTCCCTTTCGGGTATTTCGAGAGATAGTCTTTATAGAACGGCAGCGCGTGGTCTAAACCCAAATACAGCTCAGTTGCTTGCGCCATTGCAAATAGCATTTCTTCGTCGCTGCTATGTTTTTGGTGCATTTGCTCGACGAAATAATAGGCTATTTGTTGGATATAATTGTCCGAGTTCTCGCGCAAAAAGCAGTAAAGCCGCGCCAAACCGATGTCGTCCGTCCTAAAACGGTCAAAAAGTATATCGCCTAATTTGCCGATTTTGCTGTACGCCGCTATGCCGTGCATACCGTTCATGGCACGAGCCATTAAGTATTTATTTTTTGGATATTGCTTTAATAGTGACAGGGCATCATAAGCAGTTCGGATAAAATCGCCTTGCTGATAACAGTCTTCTATTACCTCAAATTGTGCAAATCGGCGCATCAGCGCGAACTCCGTCACCGAAGTTTTCATTTTCGAGCTGTCTATTTTCGCGGCGGTCGTTGTCGGTAGCACCGCCATATTTTTCAATATTGCACTCACGCGACTATCGATTGTGATGGTTGGTGTGCCTTCTGTTTTACGCATATTCGCGCCGAACTGCGTATAGTTTCGTGCTTTTGCGGGTGTGCAAAGTTCCCGCTCACTCACCGTGACCTTAGCAGAACTAAGGCTTGCGGCTATATTAAGTGGTTCGTAGGCGTAGGTTTCTAAGAGGCGGAGCGCAGCTATCGCCTCTTGCGGTTTGTAGCCTGCAGCGGCTATGAGTTGCAGGCTGCTGCTGTCGGCATACAGCTCGTTGAGGTTCGAGTATTGTATTACAGACAAAGCCCCCTTCACGTCGGAAGGAGGCGGAACGCCTTGCGCCAACATATATTGCTGATAGGCGTGATTGCGCAAAAAATGGGTGATTTCGTGACCAAGCACAAACGCAAGCTGCGCTTCGTTTTGCATCTTTGCCAACAAACCGACATTGATTAGCACCGTTCCGTCTTGCCACGTCATCGCGTTCGGCGCGGACAAACGGGTCACAAAAACGTGTATTTTGCTACTTATTTCGGGCTTACTCGCCAATAAATTTTGGAGTACGCGCCGCGAATACG
>JAYWGJ010000104.1:0-8368 GCA_043778315.1 Saprospiraceae bacterium
ATATACACCACTTCCTTAATCATATTATCCAAACCATCAGCACAAAAAACTCTTTCTCAACCTAATACACTTTACGATTTTTTACTGTTCAGTAATGTAGCGACAGCTACTTAAAAAACTAACCTTTGAGTTTATTGCTCTTCCAATATCGCCTTCATGTTGGCTAAACCTTTTTCGTAGTCGGGTCCAATGACGCGGTCGAGAAACAAGCCAAAATAGCGTTTCATCGGGTTGTTGCCTGCCTCAAACGCCATCGTCCATGTCACACGCTGCGCTGCGCCTTCGGGCGCGCACTCGAAAGCGGTTTGGCTCACGCCCATTCCCTCGAAGCCCAAATCCATTTCCACCCTGCGGTCGGGCGCGATGCTCGTAATAGTTTGATAGCCGTTCCCTTCTTTGCTCACAAACGTGCGGTTATGCCCAATCGCGCCTGGCGTGCCGTGATAGGTGCGCTCGATGTCGGGTTCTTTCAAGTCCCACGAACCCCAAAGTTGCCAAGTATGGAAATCGCAAAACAACTCCATAATCACCGCAGCAGGCGCGTTGATGACGATAGAGCGTTGTACGGTGCGATGATTGGGGAGCAGAAATGCGACTACCAAGAACACTATCAAAACGGCAATTATAATGTATAAAATTTGCATAAAATATTGATAACTAATTTAATATATATTTTTATTATTATAAAATAAAATTCCTATACAAACATTTTTGGAAACCAAAATGCTTGTACGGTCGCATTATTTGCGGAACATTCCCACCATTCCACTGCCTCAAATTGGACTTGAAAAATACTACAAGTAGGTATATATGGCGACTCGTGCGGCTGAAACGAGTGCTTCATTTTGCCCATGCCGGGGTTGTGACCGACGAGCAAAACGGTCTGAAACCGCGTATCTATACCTGCAATAACCGTCCACAACTCGCCCTGCGTAGCATCATATATATTATTATCAAATATTATTTTATCGGTATTGATACCTAAACCAGTGGCGTAATGCGCCGCCGTTTGTCGGGTGCGCTGCGCCGAACTCGCGATTATAGCATCGACGGGCAGGTGTTGCTCGCGAAGCAACTGCGCCATAAACGGCGCGTCGCGCTGTCCGCGCTCGTTGAGCGGACGATTAAAATCAATCTGCGACGGGTCGCTCCATGACGACTTGGCATGTCGACAAAATAGTATCGTTTTCATATTTTTATTATAATCATAAAAAAATCAGTTACAAATATATGGAATATTTTTATAATTCATGATTTCATTTTGGCACTTAAATCCCAAATAAAAAAACGCATCAAATTCCGTATGAAACTTGATGCGTTTTTATTTATTATTTGTAATCCTATTTATCTTGTTTCTTTGTTGAGTAACTCTCGATATGCTCGCCAGTCCCAATCCCATTTGCCATAAAAGCAGCCATCGTACGCAAAGGATAATTTGGTGGTATAAATACAGGAAATTAAGAGTAGTATATATAAAAGTTTATTATTTGATATTTTAATTAAATGATAAAACAAATAGATATAAATAGGTAAAATATCTACAAAACCACGATGACCAAAACCGCAGCCCAACATATATGACCACCAACTTCCGTACATCATCGTATAAACTATCAATAAAAAAATAGGTAAATGAGCTATTTTTTTTAATTTTCTGAGGCTAAGTACTACCAATACTAATAGAATTAGTAAGACTGGCGCGTATAAAAATAAGCCGTTATTAGGTGCAAAAAGTACTTCTAAAATTCTAGGATTACGCCAATACATAAACCGCTCGTTTTGGTAGGAGTCCATTCCCCAACTCTGAAAAGCGTAATTATTGTAGATAAGTTGTGGTGAAAAAATGATACCAGACAATAGCATCGCTAAAAAAATATTCTTTATGGTCGTTAAAGCCTTTATTCTTAGCCAAAAATCCACTTTGTTTGTAACTTCAAAGAAAAGTAAGATGGGAAGTAAAAAAACTATGTTTATTGGTCTGATGATTAAGATTATCAAACTCACCAATATTAATTGATAATTGATGATTTTTTTGAACAACAAAAAGAGCAATATGGAAAAGAAAGCAAAGGAATAAATGTGCGACATACCCGTTTCGCAAACCGCATAATACAGTAAATTTGTTCCGAATATAGCAGAAAAAAATGTCACAATAATTGACTTTTTGTCCTGACCCTCACCAAATAGTTTATACAAAAAAAATAAACCGAGTACGAAATAAAATACGGCTGATATATATATTACTTTATTATAAATTTTGCTATATCCTTTTTTCTCCTTATCAATTAAATGTGCTACAAGCCAGAAAGGACTTTGTAGCAGTGCAACCCCATAAGGGTATTTAGTGATAACTTTGTTGCTGTTTCTGTTGAGAATAAACCCATCACCCGTTTTATGTTCAATGCTATCGGGGAACTTGGAGGCGTTAAATTTATAGATAAATAAGGCGGGTAAATACACGTTATAACCCGCTTTATCCGCCCACATCTCACTATGATAGGTAAATATCTCCACTTTCGCATGTCTATTTACGGCTATCATTAAGAAAAAAATAAAAATAAACAAAAAACAAAAAAATTCTTTTTTATTCATGATTTGAAGGCGTAAAAGGAAATGAAGGAAAACTAAGCTTTATCTTATTTAAGGTACTTTTTTAGACTTTTACGACCTTTTTTACTCAAAAAATAGTCCAAAATACAGTAATAACTGCATTTTGGACTATACTTGAAATAAAGAAAAATCTACACTAATTCTTTACTTTTACACTAAAACATTTCTACACCGCCGAAGTGAAACGCCGCCTCGATAGCTGCGTTTTCGTCACTATCAGAGCCATGAACTGCGTTTTCGCCCATACTTTTAGCATACAAAGCACGGATAGTGCCTTCGGCTGCTTGTGCAGGATTGGTTGCGCCGATAACGACACGAAAATCAGCAACTGCATTTTCTTTCTCCAAAACCGCCGCTACTATCGGACCCGACGACATAAAATCAACCAATTCGCCGTAAAACGGGCGAGCAGCGTGTACTTCGTAAAATTCGCCTGCTTTTTCTTTGCTCAACTGAGTCAATTTCATCGCTACGATGCGAAAACCTGCCTGGTTGATGTGTTGCAAAATGTTGCCGATATTACCCGCCGCTACCGCGTCTGGCTTAATCATTGTAAAGGTTCTATTCGTAGAAGCCATTGTTTTTTTATTTTTTTATTATGAAAATTTTAATTTAGTGTCTGTTTTTGAACCAAAAATAAGCCGTATTTTTTAATTTGAGTGCGAAGGTACACATTATATATTATAAACACAAAAAAATAAAAAAAGCAAGGATATGCGGTCATCAGTCGCATCCTTGCTTTCAAGTATAATAAAGCCGTATTTTTATTTATTTTATGTACAATACCGTTTTCTTATGGCACTAATCGTTAATCACTGAACGCTAATCGTTACTTCGTAGCTGCGGTATTCTCTATGTTATTATTTTCGTGATAACAATCTTCTACGCAGCGACCAAATTTGTCGATATAAAACGTATTTTCCCCTTTTGTGACGCGCACCAATCCTTCCTCGTAGCTGTCTATTTTGTCAAAATCGAAAGCGATAACGGTTTTGCCAGCGCGGTCTATCCAGCCCCATTTATTGCCTCTGCGCGCCGCAGCGCGACCGTCATTATGAAACGGCATCACAAAATCGTAGCTGATAGCGATAGCGATAGTCCCAAAACGGTCTATCCAGCCCCATTTACCTTTATATTCCACTATCGCCATGCCGTTTTGGAAAATACCCGCATTGCTGTATATAGGCGGCACTACTTCCTCGCCTTGAAGGTTCACAAAACCCCATAAGCCGTCGCGTTGAACCGCCGCCATGCCCTCTCGAAACGAAGTAGCCACTTCGTATTGCAGTGCCACAGCCAGGTCACCCTCATTATCTACATAGCCCCATTTGTCGTCGTTCTCGACCATATACCAACCCGAGTTTTTGTCGCGGATTACAGTAGAATACAACCCTTTGAGCGAAGCGATAAAGCCTGTATCTTGTGCCATAAGGTCACTGCCATACACGACAAAGCTAGCAAAGCAAAGCGAAATAGTAAGTAGAATAGCTTTCATAATCAGAATGATAAAATGCGTAAGGTTATATTTGTTACCTATCGTTATCTTTCGTCCTGTTTTGAAAATGAATAGTAAATTTTGGTTCATATTTGTAATATTTACTTTGAAACCGTTTTCACTACTAAGACGTTAGATTTGTTTTCATAGTTTCAAATACCATACCAAAAAACACAATTTAGTGACTTGTAAAGTATATACTATATCTTATTAATAGTTTATTTGTAATGATAATAAATTAAATATAACGAATATATTATTGTAAAACAAGTAGTTATGTTACTAAAATGTTATCATATAATAATAAAAATATTTATTTTTACTTACATATATTTATTATTAAATATGAACTAAAATAAAAATAATTGTTTTAAAGTAATAATTTTAATTAGCAAAAATTGGTATCCATAAAATTTTACTGCATAAAACAGCTTGATACATTGCAAATATCACAATAAAAACTTACCTTAGCATCGATATTCAAAATTAATAATAATTTAATTAAAAAACCAAAACACTTATTAGTATGAAAAAATTAATCTTTACAATCGCTGCCGCGCTTACGGTAATATCGGGCGCGATAACTACGCTACACGCACAAACGGGCGCGTTCGCGATTACGGGTACGGGTTTGGGTGCTACCCAGTTCGTCAATTCGATTCACGCCGTAGATTCTATGGTCGTTTGGGCTACCGTCCGCGACAGCTCGAACGCCGTACCTGCACTCAGAGCCGTCACGAGCGTTGATGGCGGTACTACCTGGACTATCAAAACGATGAACAACGCTGCGGGCTACAACCCTGGCGGTATTTTTGGGCTTACTGCTCAAAAAGCGTTTGCGGCGATGTTTAGAGCGGGAGGTCCGGGCGGCAGATTGCTCCGCACAATCAACGGCGGTACAACTTGGCAAAATGCAATTCCTACTGCTTTTCCATCTGCAAATGGTGGTTTTGGTAATTTCGTTTGTTTCTTTGACCAAAACATTGGTATCACTATGGGCGACCCAACCACTTCGCTACCAACTAATACAGGCTTTGAAGTTTGGCGCACCACCGACGGCGGTACCACCTGGGCGCGTCTTCCTGCAGCGAGCATTCCTGCTCCGAGTAGCGCGAACGAATATGGCTTGGTTGACGATTATTTTATGCTCGGCAATACCTGCTGGTTTGGCACAACATCGGGTCGGGTATATAAGTCTATCGACGCAGGCTTGACCTGGACAGTAGCGACTACGCCCTACGCGACCAATAACGAGGCTATTTCAGGCGTGGCATTTACAGACGCGAATAACGGTATCGGTTTCACGACAGGCGACGCTGTTGCTGGTACACCACACACTACCGACGACTTGGTAGTAACTACCGACGGTGGTGCTACCTGGACGCTTTCGACCGCGACCGTAGGTGCAATCAGACACTCGAGCATAGAGGCTGTGCCAGGTTTGGTAGGCACTTACTTTTTGTCTTCGGGCAACGATAGCTGCCGCTTTTCGGTAAATAACGGCTTGACCTGGACGCTCGCGCCTTACAATGGTGTAGATAAAGCAATGGGTGACATTGATTTTTATGACGCAACTCATGCCTTCGCGGCAGGCAATTTCCTTCAAGGACCGATTTTTATTTGGGTAGGTTTGGTACCCGGCGCAACGCCTTTGGTAGTCGCTACCCGCGACATAGTAGCTAAAACAAAAGCGATTACCGTAATGCCAAACCCTGCAAGCAGCAGCCTCCGCCTACACACCGACGCGAAAGCGACGGTAGTAACGGTTTTTGATGCCTTAGGTAAAAGCGTATTTTCGCAGCCCGTGGCTGCCGATAGCGACGTGAACCTCAACATAGAAAGCCTCACCGCAGGCGTTTACTTTTTGGTGACGGGCAACGCGCAAGGCGAGTTTTTCCAAAATGCACGTTTTGTAAAACAATAATTTGTTGGCTAAATCACTAAACCTATAAGGTTTTAGAAACCTTATAGGTTTTAGAAACCTTATAGGTTTGTATCTTACTAAAAAAAGCGACCGCACCAAAATTTGGCGCGGTCTCTTTTTCGTTTTTTATCACCTATTTTATATCACCTATTCTATGAAAAAAATTATTTTTCTTTTGCTTAGCGTAATACTTATGTTAAATACTTGCTTGGCGCAAACTATAAAAACTCAAGCTGCAAAAACGCAGTTGAACCCAAACGAAAAGTTGTTTAATGCCAAAAAATATCAGTTGGACTCCGCTTTCAATAAGGTATTGATTATAGATAAAAAATTTGATGTTCGATTTTATCGATGCGCAGATACGACCTCGGACCGTGAAGGCGCGTTAGCGATAGAAATAAACGATGCCGATACCAAAACAATAGCCTATTCGCATACTTTTCAAGAAAACCAGTACGCTTTATATAAAAAAAGCGGCTTAAGGCTCGATGCGCTCGGCGTACTCTACCTCGAACTCGTCTTCGACGGAGGCGGCTCGGGCTACTCGGGTACACTCTACCAAATTAATATACAAGGGAACACCATCGCGCCGATTGAAATATTGCACTACGGCGAACTCTCCGCTTATTTGTTTAGCAAAAGCAATAACGACATTTTACTTTTTAATGGTATTTGGGGCAGCGCGGAAGACGAGTCGCACTTTTCTGACCACCTTTACACTGTCACAAAATACAGCTTTGAGGGTTTGCTGATGCGCCGTCAATTATTGGGAACAACCCAAAAAAAGTACGAAAGCGTTAGCGACAACAAAACTTTTTTGGCTACTGCCAAAGAAATACAACAGCGCGAACCGAAGCTGCTACGCAATATCGATTTACCCGATTTTGAAGGCTTTTAAGAAACTGCTAACAATCCTGCTTTCAAAAGTTGTAAATATATACTTACGCGAACGGATTTACTAATTGTAGTCCTGTTATTGTTTTAAAATCATCTATATTCCTAGTAACCAATTCACAATCATAGACTAATACAGTCGCTGCAATAATTGAATCGCCTAAACTCAATTTTTGTTTTTGACGTAATTCAACTGCTTTATCTGAAACTACTTGTGTTACTTCAAAGACTTCTAATAGCGCAAAACACGATTCGAAATACGTTTTATCGTCCATGGTAAGCCGATGATAGCCCAGTACCTCAATCACAGTTGCTACCGAAACCGCAGAGGTTACGAGTGCGTCCGTAATGTAAGTTCTCAAAAAAAGATGTTCTTTTTTTGCCGAATATATCAAAATATTGCTATCCAATAAATACATATATTTTAATCTCTAAGTGGTAAATCTCTGTCTTTACGCTGCTCGCGTTGCCACTCCATCGGATTTTCGATAGCGCGCACGTCTGCTCCTTTTGCTACGATTTGTAAGTGCTTTTCGCGTTCCGTAGCATCGATTTTGGTCAAAAATGGCGTAATAATGCGCAGCCCAATTCGTTGTGCCAGTAGCTGTAAAAGCTGTAAATCGCTGTTTTTTTCTATTTCTATTGTTATTCTTTGCATAAGTTGCTAATTTAAAACTTATTATAAAGGTAATTATAAAATTTATTGTTTGTATATTTTTTGGAAAAGAAAGAAGAAAATTTCTCTCTATTTAGTATAAATAATACAGATTTACCCTGCTCTGAACCCAATTCGACCCGTATTTTGGTCGCCTTCAAATAAGCTGATGCCTTTGAGGTCGTCGGTGATAACGGTATGAATCATGGTCGTAGTGCGCGCCGACGGCGACATTTCTGCCATGCGGAGGTTTTGCTGCCGCACCGTTTCCTCTACCAATTTGCGCACCGTTCGGGCGTTTCCGAAGTATTTATGGCTGTTTGCCAATAGTTTTTTGATGCTATCGTTGAGGAATGTTTTGGCATCGGTATCGAGTTTGAGGTCTTCCTTCTCGAACATCAATTCGCTGATTTGGAGCAACTCCGCTTCCGAGTAATCCTCAAATTGAACTTGCTTATCGAACCGCGACATCAGTCCAGGGTTCGCCTCCAAAAACCGCTTCATCTCTTCGGTGTAGCCCGCCACTATCACCATAAATCTGCCGCGTTGGTCTTCCATTCGTTTGAGGAGCGTCTCTATCGCTTCGCGACCAAAGTCGTTGCCGCCCTGCGAAGTGAGCGCGTAAGCCTCGTCGATAAACAAGCAGCCGCCATACGCCGATTCTATCACTGCGTCGGTTTTGGCGGCGGTTTGTCCCACAAACTCGGCAACCAAATCTTTGCGGTCGGTTTCTACCAAATGCCCGCGCTCGAGTATGCCGAGTGCCTTGTATATTTGCGCCAAAATGCGC
>JAYWGJ010000105.1:0-8367 GCA_043778315.1 Saprospiraceae bacterium
AACACGTCGGCATTCACGACATCGCCTTAGCAGGCGCGCAGCAGGCAGGTGCAACAACCATAGACCGTAGCGGCAGAAAAGCCGTGATAAACGTGGACGTGGAAGCAGATAAAGTGAAAGTGTAGGGATAAATTTAAGTTTTTTAATACAAAAAATTGAGAAAAAATATTTTTTCATAACTAATATCTACCTCTGTATTGCAAATGCTGAATTATATATCAATTATTTGATAAATACCAGTTTAAACAAGCAGGATTCAAGTAATAAATGTAATTTTTTCGTTAAAAATAGTATTAGAGGCTTTGAAGTCAAATCTTTTTCTGGGTTGGTCATTTAGCTTATCTTGAACGGACTGGATAAAGTCATCGGAGAGATTTTCAAAACTATATTTTTCATAATAACGGTGATACAGATACCCTTTCCTTATCTTTTGAGCCGCAAAGTGCGAAAAATATATTTGCTGCCGATAAACTTTAAAATCTTCTCTAATGGTCAATTAGTTAAAGAATTTGATTTTAAGAATAATTCTGGTTTACTCGAGGAGTTACGCGATAAAAATTGTGGCAACGCGACGCAACTGAGCGCAATTATCATCAGCTTACCAAAATAGTATGTAAAGTATCTCAAGCCCAAAGCTGCCCTTAAAAAGCTGTTTTGGATATTTTCCTCGCTTTCAAAAAAAAGCAGCAGTGCCTCTGTAGTAGGTGCTGCTGCTTTTTTGTTTTACGATAAAAAATCACCTTCCCAGCCCCTCTATCACCTTGAACTCGGTTCGGCGGTTTTGGGCGCGTCCTGCTTCGTTGTCTTTACCGTCGATGCTGTTCGGTGCTACGGGCGCGGACGCGCCGTAGCCGACTGCTTGTAAGCGGTTTAGGCTGATGCCTTTGGCTGCCAAATACTCTATGGCGGCTTGGCTGCGCTGCTCCGTTATCTCTTGGTTACGCTCCGCCGTGCCTTTGCTGTCGGCGTGCGAAGCCACTTCTACATCTAATTCCATATTTTCGTTCAGCAAAACGGCGATGCTATCTAAGGCACGAGCGGCGGTTGGCGTAAGCGTCGTTTTGCCAAAATCCCAATAAATAGCCCGCATCGCAAGTGTCCGCACATTCGTGCGCGGCGCGGTAGCGAACGTAGGGCGCGGCAGCCTAGGTACATTATCAATATTGACTGTTACTAACGCTTTTTTAGGTTTTTCTTTGCGCTTAAAAGTGATATTTTGCGCATCTTTGGTATTATTTTCTATCGATACGGTGCTGCTATCGGCGTAATACGCCTCTGTTTCGGTTAGGTACAGTTGGTAGCGGTCACCGACGGACAAGTTTTGCAGCATGACTAAACCTTTTTCATCTGGTGTAGTGATATTCGTTTTATTGGTCGTCAGGTTGGTGTATCGGAGCTTGAAACTTTTGGTTTTTTGTCCGCTATTACCAATATTAGCAGCTACGAGGAGCGATTGCGATGTAGGCGGCGGCGGTGCAGTCGGTGTTGTCTTTACTGGCATATTATCTACAACGGGCGAAGTCGCGGCAGGTTTTTCAATAGGGTTTGCAGTGGGTTTTGTAGCAGGTTTTGCGATGTTTTTATAATCCAAAACAAAAATATCGTCGCAGCAAGTTTGGCTACGCAGCGAAGCTGCACCGATTCGATTAGAGGCTAGATAAGCGGTCGTTTGCGCTTCGTTGAGCGTGAAAAACAAGTCGTCTTGCGGTGTATTCACCTGCGCGCCTAAATTTTGCGGTGGTTCGGGGTTCACAATTTGTGCATCTCGCACCGAAAACACGTCGTAGCTGCCGATACCCGGCAAACCGTCCGAACTGTAATATAAGGTATTACTTTTGAGTTCGTAAAACGGAGCTTCTTCGTTACCTACGGTATTGTAGTTTGCGCCCAAATTCTCCACCGCGCCGAAGTTGCCGTCGTTGCCCGACGACGCAAAATAAACATCAAAACCGCCGTAGCCGCCCGCTCTATTCGACACAAAAAACAAGCCTAATCTGCCTTTCCAACGTCCGATAGCAGGGTGTTTCGTGATAGCGGTTTCGGTGCTGAGTTCGGTGACGAGGGTCGGTGCGTCCCAACTTGCGCTTGTATTTTGTCGGCTGCTTCGGTAAAGGTCGGCGTGGCTCACTACGTTATTATTGAGTTGGTAGCGTGTGACAAAAATGATTTTTTTATCCGCCGAAACCGTTGTATTACCCGTGTGTTCGTAGGTAGCATTGAGGTTTGGCACCAATTGCGGCGCGTCAAAATCGCCACTTAATTTATTGCGTTTGGCACAATAAATATTGGATACATTGGTGCGCTGCAAGCGGTCGTCCGACAAAATGATTAGCGTATCGGAGCGTAAACCACTGAAATACAACTCGTTATCCGACACCGCTAATGGGCTGAACTCCGAAAACGAAGAGTTCACATATTTATTGAGCGGATGCGCAAGGTTCGGCAGACTGCGGTCTGCGTTGCGCACCAACTCAATGCCTTTTAGTTCGTTTGCCGCTAAGGTTTTCAAGCCGCTATATGCACCGTTATAAGTCGCCAAAAAAGTAGTAAACTCCTGTTCCGCTTCTTCTATCATGCCGTTTATTTTTAGGGTTTTGGCATAATAAAAACGCGCTTCGGGGGTAGTCGTTTCGCCTTTCGGGTGCGCTAAAAGGTTGGTGTACCATGCTTGCGCGGCTTCGTAATCGCGGATACGATAGTTTATCCACGCCAATCGGGAGAGCAAAAACGGATTTTTGGGGTCGTCGCGGTAGGCGCGCTCGTAGCAGTCTGCAGCGTTGTAGAGGTCGCCGCGCAGGTATTTTTCTTCCGCAATTTCGCCCTTGCGCTTCGCATTATATTCGTCGTAGGGTTGCGCCGTGAGCGCGTTAAAGTTGAAAATTAGTATTATAACAACAAAAAATATTCTTGGCATAAAATTATTTTGGGATTAGAAAAATAAACGCAATATCGCGGCATCACTAATGCAATTGCGTGAACAAAAGTAAGGCTTATAAATTAGAATTAAGTAATAAATGTATTTTTTGTAGAACATATAATTGTGGTAATTTTATAAGCCGTGTTAGCTCAAAAAAATCTATCTTTGTGAGTGTAAATATTACAATCATTAAAAATACATAAAATCGTTTTTTATGCAAACGCTCAATCAGCTTATTTTAGGCGACAACCTCGAAATATTAAGAAAAATGGACGCGGAAAGTGTAGATTTAATCTACTTAGACCCGCCGTTTTTTAGCAACCGCAATTACGAAGTGATTTGGGGCGATAAAGGCGAGGTGCGTAGCTTCGAGGATAGATTTTCGGGCGGCATAGACCATTATATCAGTTGGCTGAAAGAGCGCGTGATAGAAATGCACCGTATTTTGAAGCCTACGGGCAGTATCTTTTTGCACTGCGATTGGCACGCTAATTCGTATATTCGGGTGTACATATTGGATAAGGTATTTGGTGCAAATAATTTTAAAAACGAAGTTATCTGGTTTTATCGGCGTTGGACAAACGTTTCTAGGTCGTTTCAAAATATGCACGACACTATTTTTTGGTATGGAAAGTCGAAAGAGGCTATAACATTTAATAAAAATGGTTATGAGCCGTCGCAATCTCAATTAAAAAAATTCGAACGAGGTTGGGACCAAAATGTTATTAGAAATAGTAAAGGAGAAAAAACAAAACAATATATTGTTTATGACAGAGAAAAATTTACCAAAAATTGTAAAATAGACCCTAACGCTAAAATTGTTTATCGCGAAGCGACAGAGCTAAAAGTTGCACCACCCGACGTATTGGAGTACTCGGTAGTCAATTCGCAATCTAAACAACAAATTGGCTATCCTACCCAAAAACCCGAGGATTTAATTTATCGGCTTATATTTACGGCGAGCAACGAAGGCGATATCGTCCTCGACCCCTTCGTCGGCGGCGGCACAACCGTAGCGGTAGCGGACAAACTAAACAGAAAATGGATAGGTATAGACCAATCCGTCGCGGCGATAAAAGTGACGGAGGCGCCTATGCAGATACAGCAGGGCTTTTTCTCGCCGCCGTTTGTCACGCAATTGCATAAGTACGATTATGATACGCTTCGCTATAAAGATGCGTTCGAGTTTGAGCATTTTGCGGTCACGCAGTTTGGCGGAATCACGAATACAAAGCAGCGCGGCGACATGGGTATGGACGGCAAAACCCGCGACAACACGCCCATTCAGGTCAAGCGGAGCGACAATATTGGGCGAAACCCCATAGATAATTTTAAGTCCGCTTGTGAGCGATACGATAAAAATTTGTACGACAAAAACAAAGCGGCAGCTTTGCCTGTTGGTTTTTTTATCGCTTTTTCGTTCGGAAAAGGCGCGGTACAAGAGGTGGCGCGGTTGGCAAATGAAGAAAATGTCATCATCAAATTGGTTGCCGTAGAAGAGTTTGTGCCTATCGCCAAAAAGCCTGTTTTGACCATAGAAATGGTGGATAAAGGCAAAGACGATAAGGATTTGTACGAAATAGAATTTACCGCCGACGCGCACAGCGAAGCGGGCATCGAGTTTTTTATGTGGGATTTTGGCTACGTCGAAAATCAGTTTAAAGCAGCCGTTTTGATGGATAAAACGGGCAAACAAACGCATAAATTCAAGGCGGGACAGTTTCATATTGCCGTGAAAGCAATAGACAATGAAGGACTCGAGAGTATGGAAATAGTGAAGCTAAAAGTAAACGGCAAAATGCAAAAAATATAAAAAATACGATATAAAAACTAAACTATTTTATGATAACACTCCCCGAATTACTCGCGCAACTACCAAATACCCAGTTAGTTGCGGTATCTAAATACCAAACGCAGACAGCGATAAAAAACCTTTACGCCGAAGGGCAACGCCGCTTCGCGGAGAGCCGCGCACAAGAACTCGAGGACAAAGCCCTCGCGCTGCCTGCCGACATCGAGTGGCACTTTATTGGTCACTTGCAGACCAATAAAATCAAAACTATTTATCCACATACTTCCGTCATTCAATCTATCGATAGCGAAAAGCTGCTGTTTGCGGTAGAGGCAGAGGGCGCGCGATTGCACCGCTCCATAAAAGTGCTACTACAACTCAAAATAGCGAAAGAAGACACCAAATACGGATTTTCGGAAGCGGATTTAGTACTTTTGTTGCGACAAGCGGCTATAAAAAACCTGAAATATGTGCAAATAATCGGTTTGATGGGTATGGCGAGCAATACGGACGACGAAAACGTGATTTTAGCCGAGTTTATGCACCTAAAAACACTTTTTGATACCATAAAACAGCAGTTTTATAGTAATAATGATGCTGCGAGCGATAATTTCAAGGAATTATCTATCGGAATGTCGGGCGATTACTTATTGGCGAAGCAAGCGGGTAGCACTATGGTGCGGATTGGGAGTTTGTTGTTTGCGTAGTTTTTTTAACCGCGTTCGGGTTTTAACCTGCATGAAATAAGTGAGTTCGGGTTTAAACCCGAACGCCGCTACCTACCAGACCAAACTCACGTCGCCCTTAAAGTTTTCGCGAAAACCATCGATAAACTCCACTTCGGCGAGATATACAAACACGGCAGGATTCATCAATTTGCCTTTAAAAGTGCCGTCCCAACCGTTTTTTTCGTCGTTAATCGGTAGGTCTTTGCCGTCGTAAACGAGTACGCCCCATCGGTCGAACACCTTCAAACTGCGCACAAACCTCGCGCCTGCATTGCCAAAACCATTAAAAAAATCGTTTTTACCGTCCCCGTTCGGGCTGAACGCCGTCGGGAAGTAAATCGGTCTTTTTTTTTCCACTTTTATCAATACATCGTCGGTATAAGTGCAACCTTTATCGTCGGTCGCGCTGATAGTGTAGCGCGTATCGTCGGCGGGCTGCACGTCTATGCGCGGGCAGTTTGCGCAAGGAGTCTGCACACCTACGGGCGACCACTGATAATTAGTTATCGGATAGCCGAAAGGCGACATTGTCGCGTTGAGCGAAAGCGTAAAACCGAGTGTGATTGTGGTATCTTTTCCTGCGTTTACCGCAACGGGGAGCGGCTGTGTGATAGTCGTCGTACCCGTAGTCGTGCAGCTATTTCCGTCTTTGATACAAACTGTATAAGTTCCTGCTATTAAGCTAACTAACAGACTATCAGTTTGATACACATTACAATCGGCACTATATTGGTATGGCATTACGCCGCCGTTGCCTCTCGCTTGTATTTTGCCGAAAGGCAGTTGATAGCACGGACTCGGCGTTGCCGTAAGCTGCGCAACCGTAAACGGCGTGGGTTGCGTAAGCGTTGCAGTGACCGTCGTAGAGCAATTATTCGCATCAGTAATCGTACAAGTATAAACGCCGATAGCGACATTTTTTAGCGTATCGGTCGTTTGCCCGTTGCTCCACACATATATATAAGGTGGCGTTCCGCCCGTCGCGGCAGCGTTGCCCTTGCCGTCGCTGTATCCGTAGCAACGGAGTGGCGCAAAACCCTCCGTAGCTGCCGCTAACACGGGCGGGTCGGTGAGCGTAAACGTAAAAGGTGTGGTGCAAGTGTTGCCGTCACGCGCCGAAACGGTGTACGTTCCTGCCGCGAGGTTCGGGAAGTTTTGGCTTGCGCCAAACGTACCCGTGTTGCCAAAATCAAAACTATACGGCGGCTGCCCGTTCGTGATAACCATATTTATAGCACCCGAAGCCGCACCAAAACAACGCGGATTAGCTGCTACGCCTTGTGCGGCAATCAGTATCAGTTCGCGGACAAAAACGGTGCGTTGCTGCGTACATTGTCCCGACGCGTCGTTCACCGTAACGGTGTAGTTGCCTTGCGGCACGTTCACTATAAGCTGCGTCGTGTTACCGTTTGACCAACTGTAAACGTAGGGAGCGATGCCGCGATTGACGACTACCCGAGCCGTGCCGTCCTGACCGCCCCCGCAAGTCGGGTTTGTGGTACTGGCTGTTACTGCCAACGTATCTACATTGATAATCAAGGTTTTAGCTACGGTGCAACCTACGCTACTCCGTACAATATGAACTATTGGCTTCGCGCCAATGCTGCTGTAACTCACGGTAAACGGACCCGAACCCGTAGCCGACGGCGGCGTTGCGCCCGCACCAAACGCCCACGTTTCGGCGGCGATAGTGCCTATGCCTGCTTGCGCATTATCGGTGACTTGGACGGTTCTGCCTAAGCAAATATTTTGTGGCGAAGCCGAAAACGCAGCATCTGGACCCGCAAATGCACCCGTTCCGCCCCATTCTATACGAAAACCATTGCCCGCCGACGAAAAATTATTAATCATCAAAGCATACGATTTGCCGACCTGCATATCCAAGTAGCGCACGAAATTGTCTTGTCCGTTGTCGCAGCCCGCTTGCTCGGTGAGGTCGGTTGCGGAAAGGCTCAGACCCGTGGGTCCGATGCATTGACCGGGTTGGCTTTCGCCAGAGCCTTCGCAGCGTATAATGGTTTTATTACAACTATTAATACCGTTATTGAGTTCGAAAACCACAAAATCGAGGTCGTCGCTGTTTACATTTGGCGTGAGCGTAAAAGTGAGCGTTCCCGGCTGCCCGCACGTCCATTTGTACCAAGTAGAATTGGACTCGGAGGAGACGGTGCTGCTGCCGAGGCACGAGTTTTTGGCTTCGTCGTTGTCGTTGCCCGCACCCGAAACGCTCTGTATGGTAAATGGTTGCTTATCGCACAATAAAGACGCGGTGACGCAGTCGCTACCTGCCGCCGCAGGCTGATTGTAATTATTGATACACAACTGAAACGCGCCGCTTACACCAGAGCCTACGCGCACCAAGTAGGTCTGCCCAGGTATCAAGCCGCCTTTATATAAATCAACCGCGTTGCCCGAGCTTATTCTGCATACGATTTCGTTTACTTGAGCCGTTCCGCCACCACAACTGCCTGTGTATAAGCCAATTGCAGGTTGTCCGATGCCCGAAACGGTGATGGTCACGTCTAAGGCTTGCGCGGTGAAATAAAACCAAGTATCGTTGGCGAAGCTGCCACCGCAAGTAGTTGCGGCGAAGCCCGACGGCGTAGCCGTTTGATTGCTAAACTGCCCTGCGCCGCTACACCAATTGCTGAGGTCGGCGAGCTGATAGGGGTTCGAGCAGTCGTCGTTGAGGGGTTGCGCGAAAGCGGAAGTGCCAAATGCGGTTGCGACAAGCAGCAAAGAGAGTATTTTTTTCATAGTTGGAAATTGAGCGATTAAGGTTCAGTGAACAGTGAACAACTAACAGTGAACAACTAACAGTGAAAAGTGAACAACTGTGCCTACCTAAAAAAGGTTGACGAAAAGTGAAGGTTAAAACTGTAATTTTAATTGATAATCATCGTTATTTGTGACATTATTTTCAGTGGTGG
>JAYWGJ010000106.1:0-8342 GCA_043778315.1 Saprospiraceae bacterium
AAAAAAGCAGCAACGACTACCTTAGTTCCTGCCAAAGGCGCGAAAGCAACCGACAAAGCAGGCACGAAACCAGCGACCAAAAAAATCGTACCGAAAAAAGCGGTGACTACTACGGTTAAACCAAGTCAGCCGGCGGCTCCAGCAGCACCAGCTCCAGTAAAACCAACTGGTCCAACAAGTGGCAAGTCTAAATCGGACGCAGCAAACGCGGCAGGAACAGGCGCAGCTACAAGCGGTAAAGCAAAGTCTGACCAGGCTCAATCATCAGGTACTGCAGCTCCTGCAACTGCTCCAACGAGTGGTCGTGCGAAAGCTGACCCTAAGTAATTTGGCTTAGGAGTATAATAAAAAAGCCGACTTTCTTAATTAAGAAAGCCGGCTTTTTTATTGTGCTAAATACTATTTTTTACCTGAAAGAGTATATTTAGTAGTCACAGGTGCCGCAGGTACAGTGGCATCAACCTCTACAACAACGATTGACATATTACTGCCACCGCTGTACTTACCCGATACCGTATAAGTATAAGGTGCTGCGCTGGTGTTACCGGTAAAGTTACGGTCTTTGTCCAAAGTAATAATCATTGGAGTATTGTTAAATAACGCCGATGCAACTTGCATTTGTTTAGAATCTGTACCATAAGTAGCTACTGTAAACGCTCTGTTAGAGTAAGTATTTTGTGGCGTAGCATCATCACTACCATTAAGAATGTAAGAACCTTTGTAGGTATCCCGCGTTGTAGTAGCACACAACTCACCCTCGTAGAAAGAAGGACATGCGCAAATGCCTTCCGCACAAGTACCGCCATTTTGGCAAACGATGTCTTTACAAGGGTCAGGCGTACAGTTCGCAAACGAAATAGCAACTACGGAAGCTGCTGCAAATAAATTGAAAAGATTTTTTTTCATAATCGAAAATTTTGATTTGGAATGATTAAATTAAATGGTTTAAATTATAATTGAATTGAACTTGAAATGAATTAAATTTTGTGATATAGTTTTTTACCCCGCTATTCCGCTGCAAAGGTACAACTAAGTTTTGATATTAAGAATATAATGCTGTTTTTTATTTTTTAAATACAGAATTGTCTAATATTTGGTGTGCGACACAAACCTACTACACTATAACGTTTCGAAACACGGATTCGATGCCTCGAGGTATAAATATTTTTTTATTATATTTGTTTTTTATTAAAATATATCGGCAGTAGGTAAAGCACGACGTTTACGAAACTTCGAAAGTTTCGCAAACGCAGGCGTTGCTACCATAAAAACAATTTATTTTACCAATTTATTTTTATTACCACAAAAAAAACTTACCTTTACGCCCGCTTATATACTATATAGTGTAGGCGATAAAAAATATTTTTTAATAACAAAATTAATTCAGTATGCAAACAGTATCCATCGAGGGTAAAATCAGAGACGGCAGAGGCAAAAAAGCCAACAAGGATTTGAGAGGCGGCGGTTTAGTTCCTGCGGTAATTTACGGCGGCGACACAAACATCACGTTTTCTGCGCCTGCGTCGGCGTTTCGCGCATTAGTTTACACGCCTGATTTTCACGTTGCGGAAATCACGGTAGCAGGTAAAACTTACCGCGCATTCGTCAAAGAATTGCAATTCCACCCCGTAAACGACTCGCTCGTTCACGTTGATTTTGTGGAGTTAATACCTGGCAAAGAGGTAAAAGTGTTAGTGCCGTTGCGCCTCACAGGCGTATCAAAAGGCGTAAAAATAGGCGGTAAACTCCTACAAAACGTCCGCAAAGTGTTGTTGAAAACAAGCGTAGAGTCGTTGGTCGACCACGTTTCTTTGGACATCACGGAGTTGGATTTGGGTAAATCGTTGCGTATCCGCGACATCAAAGTAGGCGACGACACGCAAATCATGCAGTCGGCAGGTACACCCGTTGTAACTATCGAGATTCCTCGTGCGTTGCGTTCCGCACAAGCTGCAGCAGCAAAAGAAGAAGGCAAAAAGAAAAAATAATTGGTTGTCTTCACAATACAGTTATTTTTTATACCAAAAAAAAGCTGCGTTCCTTTGCAAGGAACGCAGCTTTTTTACTTATTATCGCGGGTTGAAACCCGCGCGCCGTTAATTTCGCAACGGTTTGTTTTTCGTAAGCATATATTGAATGCGCTCAAGCGATTTTGGTTCAGCGATAAGCGACATAAACCCTTCGCGCTCAATGTCTAAGAGGTATTGCTCGCTCACCAATTGCTGCGAAGTGAGGTCGCCGCCGCAAAGCACATAAGCGATTTTTTTAGCAATTTTTATATCATGCTCACTGGCATAATTGCCGTATTGCAACGAAGCCGCCGCCGTGTAGAGCGCGCCTAGACCCGTTCTGCCGAGTACCATAATGTCCTCGCGCTGAATAGGTTTGATGTAATTAGGCGCAAGCTGCAAAACGATTTTTTTTGCCTCCGCAATATTGCGCTGTCCGTTCACCGCAACGTAGTCGCGTCCGTGTAGCAAGTAGCCGTAATTGTAGGCTTCGTGTGCCGAAGTACCTACTTTTGCGGTTGCGATAGTCGTAAACTGCTCGATAATGGTCGGAATTTGTACATCGCCCTTGAAGTAGCGGTCGCTTGCGCGCAACGCAAACTCCTTAGTGCCGCCGCCGCCTGGCAAAATACCTACGCCAACTTCCACCAAACCGATATAGCTTTCCGCCGACGCGACAACCGAGTCGCAGTGCATACTTATTTCGCAGCCGCCACCAAAGACGTAGCCTTGTGTAGCCGCTACGACGGGTATTGCTGAGTAACGGCAACGCATCGAGGTGTCTTGAAACGCCTTTACCGCGTAGTTCAGTTCGTCCCATTCTTGCTCGTAAGCCATCATAGCGACCATCATCAAGTTCGCGCCGACCGAAAAATTAGTGGCATTATTGCCAATAACCACGCCGTTCCAACCTTCATTTTCGGCTATTTCTATCGCTTTATTGATGCCTTCCATCACGCCGCCGCCAATCGTATTCGCTTTGCTGCGAAACTCAACGCAAAGTACGCCGTCGCCAATATCATGTATCGTACATTCGCTATTCGCCCAAACGGGTTTTTGCTCACGGATATTATCCAATACAATTACCGCGTCTGCGCCTGGAACTGTCAAATAAGATTTGGTGGCAATATCGTAGTATTTAGGACTGCCGTTTTCTACTTTATAAAACGAAGTATGCCCTGCTGCCAACATTTCTTTGACCCACGCACCGATGGTGTAACCTGCTGCTTCACAGAGGGTTACGCCTTTTTCGATACCAATCATATCCCAATACTGAAACGGACCTACTTGCCATGCAAAACCCGCACGGAGCGCGTCATCGATAGAAAAAGTACTGTCTGCTATTTCGGGAATACGGTTAGAAACGTAAGCAAATAAGCCGAGATGCGATTGTCGTATCAGTTCGCCTGCCTTGTCTTTCGCATCAAATAGCTGACGGAAACGCGGCGCAAGGTCTTCTACTTGTTTTGCCATCTCGAGCGACGGAATCGACACTTTTTTGGACGGCTCGTAAGTGAGCGTTTCCAAGTTGAGTGCCAAAATCTCTTTGCCGCCTGCACTTTTGTTCACTTTATAAAAACCTTGTTGGGTTTTGTTACCCAAAAATTTATTGTCCAACAAAAATTGAATGTATTTTGGCGTAGCAAACGACGCGGCTTGCTCGTCGTTCGGGCAGTTTGCCACGATGCCGTGCGTCACTTTGTCGGCGGTATCTAAACCGACTAGGTCGGCGAGGCGGAACGTGCCTGTATTCGGGCGACCGATAGCCGGACCCGTCATTTTATCCACTTCCTCTACGGTCAAGCCGAGTTCGGTAGTGAGTTGAAATATTTTAGCCATAGCGTAAACGCCGACTCGGTTCGCGATGAATGCAGGCGTATCTTTGCATTTTACGGTTTGTTTGCCCAAAAACGTTTCGCCGTAGTGCATAAAGAAATCAACGACCGATTTGTCTGTTCCCGCGTGCGGAATCACCTCGAGCAAACGGAGGTAGCGCGGCGGATTGAAGAAGTGCGTACCGCAAAAATTGCGCTGAAAATCGTCGCTTCTGCCTGCCGCCATCAAATGTATCGGAATCCCCGACGTATTTGACGTGATAAGCGAGCCTTTGCGGCGATATTGCTCCACTTTTTCAAAAACTTGCTGCTTGATGTCGAGCCGTTCTACCACGACCTCGATAATCCAATCGCAGTCCGCGATGCGTTTCATATCATCGTCAAAATTGCCCGTTTTGATGCGCGACGCGAACGCCACATCATATATAGGTGCAGGTTTGCTTTTGAGTGCGGTTTGCAAAGCGGTGTTTACGATGCGGTTGCGCGCCTCGGGTTTGGCTTTTTCCTCGTCTTTGAGGTCGAACGGGACGATGTCTAAAAGCAAGACTTCCAAGCCGATATTGGCAAAATGGCAAGCGATGCCGCTACCCATCACGCCGCTCCCAAGAACGGCTACTTTTCTGATTCGTTTCATCTTTTTTGTATTGGCGCAAAGCCGTTAATTATTTGTTTATTTTCTTATTTTTCAAATATTAGTGCAAAACTAAGTATCTTTTGCGAATAACAAAAAAGATTAGCGAAAATTCGCTACAAAAAAGAAAAATATATTTTTATTTCTATGTAGATTTGGTAGATTTGGTAAATCTTAGAGATTTGCCAAATCTGAACAAAATCTGAACAAATCTAACAAACAGCACCTAAGAAAAAATGTGACCCGCAGTTTTCACTACGGGTCACATCTAAGGAATGAAAAAACGCTATGCTTACGCGATACTTATTTCGCGTTGTAATGCGGTTTCGTTTACTTTTTTTGGTAAATTAACCACCAAAATACCATTTTCGTAGGCTGCTGTAATCGCGTTTTGGTCAATATGCTCGGGCAGCTCGAAGCTGCGTTTGAAGTTATCGTAACCAAATTCGCGACGTAGCCATTGCGTAGCCGGCTCTTGTGTTTCGTGTTGCGGCGTAGGCTCGTCTTGCGTGTTTGGCGTAGCATTAGTAGCTACTTCTACGGCCAATTTTGCCTTCACGAGGCTGATGCGAAAACGGTCTTTGGTCAGCCCTGGCGCAGCTAAATGCACCTGATATGCCGCGTCGGTTTGGGTGATGTTCACGGCTGGCGTGTACTGATAGCTGTCGCTACCGATGCGCTGATTGATGCCGCCGTGCAGCATTCCATCTACTAATTGAGTGAGGCGTTGCGATGACGCAACGGGCAATAACGGATTAAAACGAACGAAAGTCATAGTTATTATTTTTTGAAATTAACGAAAAATGTAGAAATTGTACTGTACTAAAAACTCAAACGTTTGATATTTCCTAATTTGCAATTCTTGTGCCAATTAGATAAACGCTTGATAGTCAGACAATTTGACATTTAATTAAAATCAAAAAAAGACATTTTGACGGTATTTTATTTCAAAATGACAATATGGCAGATTTGGTAAATCTCTAAGATTTGCCAAATCTATAAATCACTACGCCGACACCAATAAGCCGTCCTGCATCACCAATTTTCTATCCGAAAGATTAGCGAGTTCGTCGTTATGCGTGACAATTACAAAGGTCTGTTTGAAGTCGGCGCGCAAGCGAAAAATAAGCTCGTGCAAGTCTTTCGAGGAGGCGGAATCGAGGTTGCCGCTCGGTTCGTCAGCATAAACAATCGCGGGACTGTTCATCAGCGCACGCGCAACGGCTACGCGCTGCGCTTCGCCGCCGCTCAGTTCGTTCGGTTTGTGCGTCAGGCGGTCTTTAAGTCCTAAGTAATCAAGGAGTTCGGTAGCGCGGAGGCGCGCCGCTTTTTCGTTCGTTCCCGCTATAAAAGCAGGAATACAGACGTTTTCTATCGCCGTAAACTCGGGCAAAAGATGGTGAAATTGGAATACAAAACCTAATTTTTGGTTGCGAAAAGCGGCTAAGGCTTTGTTTTGCAACTTCGTCACGTCCGTTCCAGCCAGCAAAACCTCGCCTGTATCGGGACGGTCGAGCGTGCCTATAATGTGCAGCAAAGTGCTTTTGCCCGCGCCCGATTTACCCACAATACTCACTACTTCGCCTTGCGCGATGTGTATATCAACGCCTTTGAGGACGTGCAGCGCGCCGTAGTGTTTATTGATGTTTTTTGTGACAATCATTTTTTGCTATTTTTTATGGTTACGCGCCTTTTTCCAACTCGTCCCAGTACTCTACGGCGCGGCGCGTGTGCGGAATACAGATAGAGCCGCCCACCAAGTTAGCGATAGCAAAAACCTCAAAAACCTCTGCCGTAGTTACGCCTTCGGCGTGACATTTGCCCAAATGATACTTGATGCAATCGTCGCAACGCAGCACCATAGATGCCACCAAACCCAAGAGTTCTTTTGTTTTTACGTTGAGCGCGCCTTCGGCGTAGGTTTGTGTATCGAGGCTGAAAAAGCGTTTCAAAACCAAGTTGTCTTCCGCCAAAATGCGGTCGTTCATCGCCGAACGATATTCATTAAATGCTGTTATTTGTGACATATTGTAGAAGCTGTAAGCAGTGAACTTGAAAAAGCTATAAGCTGTAAGCAATAAACTTATGCTCGCGAGGGTCAAAAATTTGAAGCGTAACCTATCAGGTCTTTTTCTGACCTTATAGGTTTTAAAACATCAAAGAATATCTTAATATCGCTCTCGCGACAATTCGTGACGTTTGAGCGGGCTTACGGTATCTTCGCCGTATTGCGCTCTGTTGCGCACAATATCGATTGCCATAAATAAGGCTTGTCGGAACGATGCTTCGTCCGCTTTGTCTTGTCCTGCTATATCAAAACCCGTTCCGTGGTCAGGCGAAGTGCGTATAAAGGGTAGTCCTGCGGTGTAATTTACGCCGCTTCCGAAAGCGATAGTTTTGAACGGCACTAAGCCTTGGTCGTGATACATCGCGAGTACCGCGTCAAAATTGCGGTAATTGCCTGAGCCAAAAAAGCCATCGGCGGCATACGGACCGATTGCCAAAATGCCTTTTTTACGCGCCGCTTCTATGGCAGGCACTATCTCTTTGAGGTCTTCCGTGCCTATCACGCCATCGTCGCCTGCGTGCGGATTTAAGCCCAAAACCGCAATTTTTGGCTTATTAATACCAAAATCCTGCTTTAAAGTGAGGTGCATCGTCTCCAATTTCGCAAAAACGGCAGCCTGTTTGATGGTCTGCGCGACCTGCTCTACGGGGATATGACCTGTCACTACGCCGATGCGCAAGCCGTCGCTGCAAAGCAGCATCAAGCCGTTTTTGCCGTCCGCTTTCGAGCCAAAATACTCGGTGTGTCCAGGATATTCAAAACCCGCCAATTGCATCGCTTTTTTATGAATCGGCGCGGTCACAATAGCCGAAATATGTCCTGCGAGCAGGTCGGCGGTAGCCGCGTTGAGCGACGCAAGTGCGTATTTGCCGCCCGTTTCGCTCACTTCGCCCAAGGCGATAGCCACGTTTTCGTCCCAACAATTGATGACATTTACTACGTCAGTATTAAGGTCGTCGATAGCAGACGCAACCACTTGAAATTCAAATTTTTTCGCCTCTTCTACTATATTTTTATAGTAATTAATTACCTTCGCGTTCGCGTAAATAATTGGCGTACAGAGGTTTAGCAAACCTTCGGGCGCAATTGTTTTTAGTATTATCTCTAAACCTATACCGTTTATATCACCTATCGTGATACCTATTTTTATCTTGTCTGACATTGTTTTTTTGTTATAAGTGTATGTTTTAAATTAAGTGTGATTATCGGGAACGAAGAAAAATAGTTAAAACATAACCGCTACCCTCCTAATGGAGGGGCTGAGGGAGGCTGACGAAGATTTAATCTATTTTTTGAGTGTAGATAAATAATCACGCTTAATTTATTTCAGCTACTAAATAAAATAAATTCTGTGTTTATAATGGTGCAAAACTAGCGTTTTAAATCGGAAAATAAATAATACTTTTTTCCGCGAAATACTCCTCCTCAAAAAACTTAGAGATAGCGTACTCATCTATGTATTTCTTTTCTTTACCGAGCAACGCCATTTCGGTTTTCATATTGCTGCCTTTGAGGCAAATCAAGCCGTTCGGGAGCGCGTTAATTTGCTTTTTTGCAATCAAGTTGCGTGACCATTGCGCCAGTTTATCGATGGTTGCGACAGCACGGCTCACCACAAAATCCGCTTTTATTTTGACTTCTTCGGTGCGAATGTGTCGCGCCTCTACGTTCTCTAACTTCAAAGCGTCAGCTACTTCTTGCACCACTTTTATTTTTTTACCGATGCTATCGGTCAATAAAAACTGCGTTTCGGGGAACATAATCGCCAACGGAATACCTGGAAAACCACCGCCCGTACC
>JAYWGJ010000107.1:0-8301 GCA_043778315.1 Saprospiraceae bacterium
TTCGGTCAGAGCGTTCACCCGAACGGCTCTAAAATCTACTCGGCGCGGGTTATTCCGTTCAAAGGCGCGTGGATGGAGTTTTCTACCGACATAAATACGGTAATGTATGCGTATATCGACCGTAAAAAGAAATTCCCTGTTACTACACTTTTGCGTGCTATCGGCTACGATACCGACCGTCAAATCCTCAATCTTTTTGGGTTGGCTGACGAGGTAAAAGTGACCGAAGAAAACCTGAAAGCGGCTATCGGTCGCAAGTTGGCGGCGCGTGTATTGCGTACTTCAAGAGATGTACTCGTGGACGAGGACACAGGCGAAATGGTGAATATCGAGCGTAATGAGGTAATCATGGAGCGCGATACCATATTAGATGAATACAATATATTGGAAATACTCAATACGGGCGTGGAAGAGGTTATCTTGCAGCGCGAAGACGTAGAAGAGGATTACACAATTATATACAATACGTTACAAAAAGACACGTCTAACACGGAGTTGGAGGCGGTGCAGCATATTTATCGTCAGTTGCGCGGTACAGACGCGCCCGACGATGACACGGCGCGTGGTATTATCGAGAAATTATTTTTCTCAGACAAACGCTACGATTTAGGCGAAGTAGGTCGCTACAAAGTGAACCGCAAATTGAGCATTACCGACGAGCAAAACTCGCAGCGCGTATTGACCAAAGACGATATCGTTCGCATCATCACTTACTTAGTGAAATTGATGAATCAAAATGCGGAAATTGATGATATTGACCACTTGTCGAACCGCCGTGTGCGCACCGTTGGTGAGCAATTGTATGCACAGTTTGGCGTAGGTTTGGCGCGTATGGCGCGTACAATCCGCGAGCGTATGAACGTGCGGGACAACGAGGTGTTTACACCAATAGACTTGATTAATGCGCGTACTTTATCGTCGGTTATCAACTCGTTTTTTGGTACAAGCCAATTATCGCAGTTCTTAGACCAGACCAATCCGTTGTCCGAAATTACGCACAAGCGTCGTGTTTCGGCACTCGGACCAGGTGGTTTGAGCCGTGAACGTGCGGGCTTCGAGGTGCGTGACGTACATTATTCGCATTACGGTCGCTTGTGTACTATCGAAACGCCCGAAGGTCCGAACATCGGTCTGATTTCTACTTTGTGTACCCACGCAAAAGTAAACCGTATGGGTTTCATCGAAACGCCGTACCGTCCAGTTGTGAAGGGTAGATTGGATATAAAAACAACGCGCTACCTTAGTGCGGAGCAAGAGGACGAGTTTACTATCGCGCAAGCGAGCGCGGATATTGACGAAAAAGGGGCGTTTATGATTGACCGTATGAAATCACGGTATCAAGGCGATTTCCCGATTAGCACACCCGATGACGTGCAGTTTATCGACGTTGCGCCCAATCAAATTGTGGGTGTTTCGGCATCTTTAATTCCGTTTTTGGAGCATGATGATGCGAACCGCGCCCTGATGGGTTCGAACATGCAACGTCAGGCAGTACCGTTGATTAATCCACATTCACCTATCGTAGGTACGGGTTTGGAGGCGAAAGTTGCCAAAGATTGTCGTTTATTGATGAACGCCGAAGGCAGTGGCATAGTGGAATATGTGGACTCAGACTCTATCGTTATCCGCTACGACCGCACCGACGACGATATATTAGTGTCGTTCGTGGACGACAAAACGACGTATAATTTAACGAAATTCAAACGTACCAATCAAGATTCTTGTATCAACCTCAAACCGATTGTCAAAAAAGGTATGCGCGTTGAAAAAGGCGATATTTTATGCGAAGGCTACGCTACCGAAAGTGGCGAATTGGCACTCGGACAAAACATGAAAGTTGCCTTCATGCCTTGGAAAGGCTACAATTATGAAGATGCGATTGTATTGAGCGAGCGCGTATTGCACGACGACGTATTCACTTCTATACATATAGAGGAGTTCGAGATTGACGTGCGCGACACGAAATTAGGAGAAGAGGAGTTTACCTCCGATATTCCGAACGTGAGCGAAGAAGCGACTAAGGACTTGGACGAAAACGGCATTATCCGCGTTGGCGCGTGGATAAAAGACGGCGATATTTTAGTCGGTAAAATTACGCCGAAAGGCGAAACTGACCCGACACCAGAGGAAAAACTCTTGCGCGCTATATTTGGTGATAAAGCAGGTGACGTAAAAGATGCGTCACTAAAAGCAGGACCTTCTACCGTTGGTGTGGTCATCGCACGCGACCTTTTCGCTCGTGCGAAAAAAGACAAAACCCTCAAAAGTCGCGAAAAAGAGCATTTGGCAAAAGTAGATGCCGAGCATCAAAAAATTACCGATGCACTCAAAAACGTCTTGGTAGAAAAATTGATGACTTTGGTAAGCGACAAATCGGTTAATATTGTAAAAACAGTATATAACGAGGTTTTGCTAGAAAAAGGCTCAAAATTTTCGGTTTCGACACTCAAAAACTTAGAATATCAATCTGTTGATTACAGCAATTGGACTTCCGATGCGAAAGTAAACGGCTTGATTACCCGCTTATTGAACAATTATACTTTGAAATTGAATGAGGAATTAGGTCGCGTGAAACGCGAAAAATTCAATATCAGTATCGGAGACGAGTTGCCAGCAGGCGTATTGAAATTGGCGAAAGTCTATTTGGCTAAAAAACGTAAACTCAAAGTAGGAGACAAATTGGCAGGTCGCCATGGTAATAAAGGTATCGTTTCGCGCATCGTGCGTATGGAAGATATGCCTTTCTTGGAAGACGGCACGCCAGTAGATATCGTACTCAATCCGTTGGGCGTACCTTCGCGTATGAACTTGGGTCAGATTTTTGAGACCGTACTCGGTTGGGCAGGTTTGGAAATGGGCTTGAAATTCGCTACGCCAATCTTCGACGGCGCAAGCCTCAGCGAAGTAGAAGCATGGACGGTAAAAGCAGGCTTGCCACACGCAGGTCAGACCTATCTTTACGATGGCGAAACGGGCGACCGTTTCCACCAAAAAGCAACAGTCGGCGTTATCTATATGCTCAAACTGAGCCACATGGTAGATGACAAAATGCACGCGCGTTCTATCGGACCCTACTCGCTCATCACGCAGCAGCCACTCGGTGGTAAAGCGCAGTTTGGTGGACAGCGTCTCGGCGAGATGGAGGTTTGGGCATTGGAGGCGTATGGCGCGTCCAATATTTTGCGCGAGCTTTTAACCGTGAAGTCAGATGATATTACGGGTCGTGCAAAAACCTACGAAGCCATCGTTAAAGGTGACAACTTGCCAGAGCCAGGTATTCCAGAGTCGTTCAACGTACTCGTACACGAGTTGCGCGGCTTGGCGTTAGATTTGAAATTTGATTAGAGATAAATAAAAGCTGTATTGCGTTAAGTTTAGGCTTGGCGCAATACAGCTAATTTTGGTTAGTTGTGTTAGTCCAACATTTTGTTGGTACAAAAAAATATTTACATTCCTAAATATATATTCAGTCTATGTCGTTGAAAAAAAACGCGGAAAACAGAGTAAATTCTAATTTCTCTACCATTACCATCAGTTTAGCATCGCCTGATTTGATATTGGAGCGCAGCTACGGTGAGGTTTTGAAACCCGAAACCATCAATTACCGTTCTTACAAACCTGAGCGCGACGGATTATTTTGCGAACGCATTTTTGGTCCTATCAAGGACTACGAGTGTTTTTGCGGTAAATACAAGCGTATTCGCTACAAAGGCATCGTTTGCGACCGTTGTGGGGTAGAGGTGACAGAGAAAAAGGTGCGCCGCGAGCGCATGGGACACATCAAACTGGTTGTGCCTATCGTTCACATTTGGTACTTTAAGTCGTTACCAAATAAAATTGGTTATTTATTAGGACTTTCGTCCAAAAAACTCGAAACTGTCGTTTATTACGAACGTTTTGTGGTTATTCAAGCGGGTATCAAAGAAGGCGAAGCCATCAAAACAGGTGACTCCGTCAAAACAGGCGAGTCTATTACTCGTATGTTATTATTATCCGAAGACGAATATCTCGATATTTTGGACACTTTACCACCCGAAAATCAGCTTTTAGACGACTCGCACCCGGACAAGTTTATCGCTAAAATGGGTGCGGAAGCGGTACGCGACTTGCTCGCTACCATTCAATTAGATGATTTATCGTACCAACTTCGTCATCAAGCCGCTAACGAAACATCGCAACAACGTAAATCGGAGGCACTCAAACGCTTGCGCGTAGTAGAGGCGTTCCGCGAAGGACAGTTATCGCAAGAAAACCGTCCAGAATGGATGATTGTGCAATATTTGCCAGTCGTTCCGCCCGAGTTGCGCCCGTTAGTGCCATTAGATGGTGGTCGTTTCGCGTCGTCCGACCTTAACGATTTGTACCGCCGCGTTATCATACGCAATAACCGCCTCAAACGCCTTTTAGAGATAAAAGCACCCGAGGTGATTTTGCGTAACGAAAAACGTATGTTGCAAGAGGCAGTCGATTCTCTTTTTGATAACTCGCGTAAATCTAACGCTGTGAAAGCGGAAGGCGGTCGCCCGTTGAAGTCGTTGAGCGATGCCCTCAAAGGCAAGCAAGGACGTTTCCGTCAAAACCTATTAGGTAAACGTGTCGACTATTCAGGTCGTTCGGTTATCGTGGTAGGACCATGGTTGAAATTGCACGAGTGCGGTTTGCCCAAAAATATGGCTGCCGAACTCTTCAAACCGTTCGTTATCCGTAAGTTAATTGAGCGCGGTATCGTAAAAACCGTAAAATCAGCTAAAAAATTAGTAGATAAAAAAGACCCTGTAATTTGGGACATTTTAGAGAACGTCCTCAAAGGACACCCTATCATGCTCAACCGCGCACCGACCTTGCACCGTTTATCGATGCAATCGTTCCAGCCGATAATGATTGAGGGTAAAGCGATACAATTACACCCGTTAGTTTGTTCGGCGTTCAACGCCGATTTTGACGGTGACCAAATGGCGGTTCACGTTCCGTTGAGTCATGCCGCAGTACTCGAGGCGCAAGTTTTGATGCTTTCGGCGCATAATATGTTGAACCCGCAAGACGGGTCGCCGATAACCCTCCCGTCGCAAGACATGGTACTCGGTTTGTATTATATTACCAAAGGAAGAAAATCAGAGCCAGAAAATAATATTTTTGTAAAAGGCGAAGGACGTAGATTTTATTCTGCCGAAGAAGTAAATATCGCTTATAATGAGCAACAAGTGGACTTACACGCATGGATTCATGTGCGCATTCCTGTTACCGACCCGAATACGGGCGAGGTGACAATGCAGCGTGTAGAAACGACGGTTGGGCGTATTTTATTCAATCAACACGTTCCGTCTAATGTGCCGTATATCAACGAGTTATTGACCAAAAGAAACTTGCGTAAAATCATCGCATCGGTATTGAACCAAACCAGCTTCAAGGTGGTGGCGCAGTTCCTCGATGAGATTAAAAACATGGGTTACTTGTGGGCGTTCAAAGGCGGATTGTCGTTTAACCTACCCGACCTTATCGAGCCAACCGTAAAACGTCAGACTTTGTCGGACGCGCAAGCGGAGGCGGATAATATTATGGATAGTTATAATCAAGGTTTCATTACAGGTAATGAGCGGTATAACAAGGTGATTGACAATTGGACAACTGCCGATAATGCCGTTACGAACAACCTGATGGAGGAACTCGCGGTACACAAACAAGGTTTCAACTCCGTATATATGATGTTGGACTCGGGTGCGCGTGGGTCGCGACAACAAATCAAGCAGCTTTGCGGTATGCGTGGTTTGATGGCGAAGCCGCGTAAATCGGGCGACACAGGTGGTGCGATTATCGAAAACCCAATCCTCGCTAATTTCTTGGACGGATTGTCGGTTTTGGAGTATTTTATCTCTACACACGGTGCGCGTAAAGGTTTGGCGGATACGGCGTTGAAAACAGCAGATGCGGGTTATTTGACCCGTCGTTTGGTGGACGTAGCGCAAGACGTAGTGATTATGGAAGATGATTGCCATACGCTGCGCGGTATTTATACCACTTCGCTCAAAGAAAACGACAAAGAAATTCAGCCGCTATTAGACCGTATCGAGGGTCGTCACTCGTTGCATGATGTCGTTCACCCGAAAACGGGCGAATTACTCGTTGCCGCAGGACAATACATAACGAATGCGATAGCGCGCTCCATCGAGGATTCGCCTATCGAGGGCATCGAGATACGCTCGGTACTCACTTGTGAAGCTAAACAAGGCACTTGTACCCGTTGCTACGGCAAAAACTTGGCTTCGGGACGTAGAGCAGAGCAAGGCGACGCGGTTGGTATCATTGCGGCGCAGTCTATCGGCGAGCCAGGTACACAGCTCACGCTCCGTACTTTCCACGTTGGGGGTAGTGCATCGCACACGGTAGCAGAGGCGACTTTGAAAGCTAAGTTTGATGGACGTATAGAATTTGACAAAATTCGTACCGTATTAATCAATAACGACAAGGGCGAACCGATGAATGTGGTGTTGTCGCGGACAGGCGAAATTCGTATTATGGACGTAGAAACGGGTCAATTGACCTTAGCATCGCACGTTCCTTATGGTGCCAATCTCTTTGTTAAAGAAGGCGCGTTGGTCAAAAAAGGCGAGAATATGTGTGAGTGGGACGGTTATAACGCTTTGATTATCTCGGAATTTGACGGTACAGCCGTGTTCGAGGACATCGTAGATGGGGTAACTTACCGCGAAGAAATAGAGGAGCAAACGAACTTCCGCGAGAAGGTGATTATCGAGTCGCGGGACAAAAAACGTATTCCTACTATCCGTATTTTGGACGGTAAAACGGGCGAAGAACTCCGCGTTTACAACCTTCCAGTAGGGGCGCACATCAATATTGAAGACGCAACTAAGCTGAAAGCAGGTCAGACTATCGTCAAAATACCTCGTGCCTTGGGCAAAATCCAAGACATCACGGGCGGTCTGCCGCGTGTGACCGAGTTGTTTGAAGCGCGTAACCCGTCCAATCCAGCAGCAGTCTCGGAAATTGATGGTATCGTATCGTTTGGCAAAATCAAACGTGGTAACAGAGAGGTTCACGTTACCGCCGACGACGGACAACGCCGTACTTATCTTATCGCGTTATCCAAACACATTTTGGCACAAGAAGGCGACTTTGTTCGCTCAGGCGCGCCACTATCTGACGGTGCTATTTCTGCCCGCGACATATTGGCAATCAAAGGACCGTTTGCGGTGCAAGCCTACTTAGTGAATGGTGTACAAGAGGTTTACCGTTCGCAAGGGGTGAATATCAACGACAAACACATCGAGGTAATTGTGCGCCAAATGATGCGTCGCGTAGAGATATTAGACCCAGGTGATACGAAGTTTTTGGAGGGCGAGCCGGCTGATAAGTTCGATTTATTGGACGAAAACGACCGCTTATACGATAAGAAAATAGTAGTAGATCCGGGCGACTCGGCGCAACTCAAACAAGGGCAAATTGTATCTTTGCGTCAGGTACGCGACGAAAACTCTTCGCTCAAACGCAACGACTTGCGTCCTGTGGAGTTCCGCGATGCACTCGCCGCTACTTCTACGCCGCTATTGCTCGGTATTACCCGTGCCTCTTTGAACACGAACTCGTGGATTTCTGCGGCTTCGTTCCAAGAAACCACCAAAGTACTCAGTACGGCTTCTATCGGTGCGCAAAAAGATTACTTGCGCGGCTTGAAAGAAAACGTGATTGTCGGCAAAAAAATTCCTGCGGGAACTGGTATGCCAGACTGGGACGATATAGAGGTTATGGAGAAACGCGAACACCGCAAGCAATTAGAGCTTACCGATAAAATGGATAGAATAGAGCGCAATGCGCGCGTCAAATAAGATGTCGTTATTGTAACGCCAAAATAAAGCCGCCCGTATCACTTTTGTAGTGATGCGGGCGGCTTTTTTATTGTGCAATCACATTTTTTATATTTATATATATTTCTCCCTTTTGGTACTTTCAACAAAAACACATACCTTTGTGACATTCAATTAGAATAATACCTGAAATAAAATAAACGACATTCTTTATCTACGCTCAAAAATAGTATAAACCTACGCAAGCCTCCCCCAGCCCCTCCATTAGGAGGGTAGCAGGCTGCGTTTTAACTATTTTTATCGCTCCCGATAATGTCGTTTATTTTAAAACATCTGCTTAATAGAAGACAAAGGTCTTTTAAACATATTAGCATTAGTCTAAAAATATCCATACGTCAGAGAAAATCAGGAAAATTTACAATGATGTGTAAGGTGGATACGGAAAGGACATGCCCATTTTGGGTGTGGTCTTTCTTGTCTG
>JAYWGJ010000108.1:0-8278 GCA_043778315.1 Saprospiraceae bacterium
TTTTTTTTAATAAACCATTCATTTTCAAATCATTATACTTTCAAATGATAAAATATTTTATAGTGGCTACCGTTGCTGCTTTTGTCGTATTGGCTTGCAAGCCAAAAAATAATGCTCAAAAAACGACCTCAAAAGCGGTTGAGAAGGTAGCTGTAACGAGTATCGCAACCAAAATGCTCTGTCGCGGTTGGTTGGATTCGCGAGAAGAGAATAAAGATTTGCTACTCAATTATCGCCCTGTTGGTGGTAGTTTTGCGTTTCCGCCGTCGCGCGGCGGGCGACGTGGTTTTGCTTTCGCGAAAGACGGAACAGGTGCGTTCTCGTACCCTGGACCTACTGACGCGACCGTTTCTAAACCCATAAAATGGACTTTGGCAAAAAATATTTTGAGCATCACGAAAGATGGTAAAATAGAGGTGTACGAAATCGTGCATATCACCGATGAATTGCTGCAACTGAAAATGGTGCAATCGAAAGACTAAAATTAATCAGAAATAAACCAAACCCGTGACTGACCTAAAAGCCCTACAATTTCCGATTGGTGAATTTGTATCCCCCGAAAATGTGACTGATGCGGAGTACGCGGCGGCGGTTGCGATTATTGCTAATTTTCCGAAAGTATTGCGACAAGCCCTATCACAAGCAACTGATATACAGTTAGATACGCCGTATCGTCCCGACGGGTGGACGGTGAGACAAGTAGTGCATCACCTCGCCGATAGCCACATCAATAGCTTTACGCGGATAAAATTGGCACTCACCGAAACGCAGCCGACTATCAAGCCTTACGACGAAGCGGCGTGGGCAAATCTGCCCGACGCGACGACGCGCATAGATTCGTCCTTATTATTATTGGAGGGTTTGCACGAGCGTTGGACGCTACTAATGCAGTCGCTGACAGCAGCACAAAAACGCGCTACTTTTTATCACCCCGACTGGAAGCACGTTTGGGTATTGCAAGAGGTGATGGTGTTTTATGCGTGGCATTGCGAACACCATTTGGCACATATTAAGTTGGTAGTCAAATAGTTGTCGGCGTTCGGGTTTTAACCCGTACACATATTATATAGGTGCGGGTTTAAACCCCTACACAGTTACGCTGAAAATTCCCGCAAAGAAAAACTATTTTTTTTTGTATAACGGAACGGTGGAACAAGGCTCGCCGTACATCATACTTTTGGCGACGGGTGCAAGCAGCGCGCTGAGGCGCACGTAGGCAGAAATAGGTACAGGCAACTTGCTGCAACCCTTGATTACTATGCGTTTATCGCGGTATTGCTCCACGTCAAGTTGCGCGAGCGCGGTTTCGTAAGCCAACTCCACAAAGCGGTCGGGCGCGGTACAAATCACGCGCTTCGCGAAAGCGGAAGCCGCTATACTCACCAACATATACGCCCAATACGGCACTATCGCGTCGGCGGAGCAGTGTATCGCTACGTTTTTATCGGCGTATTGCGCCCAATCGTACACCGCGAGCGCGGCCCGAAAATCTTTTTCTTTTAGTATCAAACCCATAAATAAATGGTCTTTCATATCGAAAACCATTAGCTCTTCGTGCGGGTAAAACTCCTCGAGGTTGAGGGTGAGTAGGCTGCTGCTCGCTACTCTATTGACTAATAAATTATTGTCTTCCATGCTTGTTTTATGCTAGTATTCTTCTTGTTTATAACAATAAAAGAGCGTTTTTGTTGCTTTTTGCAACTTTTCTACCCTATAACCATCAATTTTGCGAACTTCAACACTATGCGTTTTTCGTCGCTGGTAGCAACAAAAGCGATGGTTGCGATGAGGCTGTCACCTGAGCCGTCCACGTCTTTTACTTCGCCTTCGCCAAACCTTTGGTGTACGACCCGTGCGCCCGTTTTGATGGCGGCAGGCGGCGACGCTTTAAAATTCGCTATCACTGCGGGTGACGGCGCGGCTACTTGCGCGTTAGGTCGGCGCAAACCCGAAACGGTAGCGCGCTGCTCCTCTTGCGTAGTGACCAATCTGCCCGTTGGCGACAAGCCCATTTCCTTCAAAAAGCGGCTCGGTTCGTCCATGCGCATCTGCCCGAAACGGTAGCGCGACGCGGCGAAAGTGAGCGTGAGGAACAGTTCGGCGCGGGTGATTGCGACGTAAAACAAGCGGCGTTCCTCGTCCATGCCGTCGGGCGACTGTGCTGCCATGTGCGACGGGAAGAGGTTTTCCTCCAATCCGACCACAAAAACGGACTTAAATTCTAAGCCCTTGGCGGAGTGAACCGACATGAGCGTCACGCGCTCTACTTCGCCGTTGTCCTTGTCCGCGTCGGTGATGAGCGCGATACTTTGGAGGTAGGCGGCGAGCGAGCGGTCGTTGATAGTTGGGCTTTCGGCATCGTCGAGTTCGTTGAAATATGCCTCGTCGTTTTCCACAAAATCCTGAATACCGTCGAGCAGCGCGTTCACGTTTTCGAGGCGGCTCACGCCGTCGGGCGTTTGGTCGCGTTTGAGGTCGGTGATGATGCCCGATTGCTTCACGACGAGCGTAGCGAGGTCATACGCGCTGTCTTGCGAGACCCGTTTGCGGAAGCTATCCATCATTAAACCAAAGCCTTTTACGGTGATGGCTGCCGCGCCTAATCCGCTCATTAATCCTTGATTGCCAATGATTTGTCCCATTGATTTTTGCTCCGCGTCGGCGATAGCACTTAGCTTATCAACCGTCGTTTTGCCTATTTTTCGGGTCGGGTAATTGATGATGCGGCGGAGTGCTTCCTCGTCGTTCGGGTTCACTAATAAGCGGAGGTACGACAGCACGTCTTTTATCTCTTTGCGTTGGTAAAACGACTGTCCGCCGTACACGCGGTACGCGACGTTGCTGCGGCGGAGGGCTTCCTCGAAGCCGCGTGATTGCGCGTTGGTGCGGTACAAAATCGCTATTTCGCTGTTGCGAACGTGGTAGCGGTTTTTTTGTTCCATAATCATATCCGCCACCCGTTTGCCCTCTTCGCCGTCGGTAATCGCCTTGATTATTTTTATCGTTTCGCCGTCCTCTTTATCCGTCCAAATCGTCTTTTTTATCTGTTTGCCATTATTGCTAATCACTTTATTGGCGGCTTCGACAATCGCTTTGGTGGAGCGATAATTTTGTTCCAATTTATACATATTTCCTTTCGGAAAATCGTTTTTGAAGTCCAAAATATTCTGAATCGTCGCGCCGCGAAACGCATAAATACTCTGCGCATCGTCGCCAACTACGCAAATATTTTGCGGACTATTCGGGTAAATAACAAGCAACCGAACTATCGCGTATTGCAGACAATTGGTGTCTTGAAACTCATCAACCATCACATATTTGAACCGTTTTTGGTACTTTTCTAATACGTCGGGGTTGCGTTTAAGCAAGAAAAAGAAGAGATATAACAAGTCGTCAAAGTCCATTGCGCCAGCGCGTTCGCAGCGTTTTTGGTACATTTGGTATATTTTGCCGATGAACGGACGCTTGCTTTGTTGGTCTTCCAACTGCAAATCTTTATCCGCCAAATACTCTTCGGGCGAAATCAAATTGCTTTTCGCCGATGAAATACGCGACCGAATACTATTAGCATCATACACTTTACTATCCAAATTTTGTTCGGAGATGATGCTTGCTACTACGCTTTTACTATCGTCGGAGTCGTAAATGGTAAAATCGCTTGGATAGCCGATTTTGCTCGCCTCGATGCGCAATATTCGCCCAAAAAGCGAGTGAAACGTACCCGCCCACACTTGTCTGCCGCTATCGCCGACTACTTTCGCGATGCGCTCTTTCATCTCCTTCGCCGATTTGTTGGTGAACGTGAGTGCGAGTATTTCGTAGGGTTTTGCCTTCGTTTCGAGCAGGTGCGCGATGCGGTAGGTGAGGACGCGGGTCTTGCCGCTGCCCGGACCCGCGACTATCAGTACGGGACCTTCGGTCGTAGTGACCGCGCCGCGTTGCACAGGGTTGAGTTCGTCTAAGTAATTTTCGTTCATAGAAATATTCAAATTTTAATCATGCAAAGGTACGCTATTGCGAACAGAATTGATAGTAAGTGGCGGTTTTTTAAATTAGCGCATCAATATGGCGTATTGGCAAAATATGGTAGTTGGTATGTTTTATTATATAACAAAAAAGCGCAACAACACGGCGAGGTGTTGTTGCGCTTTTTTAACTATTAGGTGCACTTTTAGTATATATATTATAGAGAATTTTCACTATGCCTAATTCTGTAAAGTATTGGTTTCTACTGCCTTCTATATTTTGAATTTAGAATGTACTCATCTACAGCCTGAATAAATTTAGATAGAAAATCAACTGTTTCTGTTTTAAGAACTTTCATGTATTCAATAGAGTCTCCTCTTCCTTGCTCCTCGAACGAAATCTCCCCATGTGCCAACTTGTTTCTACGCGATTTTACAACCCCAATCTCGGCGCACTTTAAGTCAAAATCTATTCCATACTTTTCTGATATTTTTCTAATTTCTTTTGAGTCAAGATTTCCAGAGAAATTGCTACCTTGGTTATACTTTGTAAATTCTTTGTAGGTAAGAGTAATAGGCAGAGTGTTTGTTACCCAAGTATCAATAAGCACTTTTAAATTATGTAAAATATCTTTTTCGTTGCTTGTTTCTTTAAAATAATCATAATGAAATTTTACCCATAATTTTTGGATTTCATCGCTTAAATTTGAATACACAAGGGTTTCAGTTGAAAAAGACCCGTGTATTTCAACCAAACAATTCGAGATTGTTGATTCTACGAGGTTATATAACTGTAAGTTAGCACTAGACTTTAGAATGGAACTTACTTTTACGTTAAAATTCTCTCTGATGTCACCTTCGTTTGGAAAAATGAGTTGTGCTTCCCTTGTTATTATGTTTGACAATAGAGTATAATATAAATCAATCTCTGTAACCCTAACGGTAAATTCTTGCTTTACTTTTTCCATTGTTATTTTAATAGTGAAGATGAGATAAAGTCAATTCTGTCTTTTAATTTTGTTGCATCATGAAGTTTTGTACTTCCAGCCCAAAATGACCTAAATGTATTAGAATGTACCATAGAGTCCCATTTATTTTTGGAAAAAGCTAAATCTGTTTTTTGCTTTAACGCAACATGAACGCCTACGGAAATTGCCTCGAATAAAACTCTTTTTGTTTGAGGATTATGCGATTTTCTAAAACCATAAGTTGAATACTTATCAACAAAATTTAACATATTATTAAAATCATTATAATAAGTGTCAAGAATCCTATCTCTTTCTTCAATAGAAACTGATTGTAATTCTTTGTTTTTTGCTTCAAGGTAATTATCTAAATATTTTGCAATTCCAGTTCCTTTTGGAAACTTTACATAATTATTTTTGTCAGAAAGCGCAAAATATCTGAGTATAAGTTCTTCTTTTTCTTGACGACTTTGTAACCATTTATCAATTGGTGCTAATTTACCCAGCAATACATTTTCGGCACACCTTTCGTAAATAAATTTAGTAAAAAAACCAGTTTTATCACCTTTTCGCATTTCCATTGGTTTTAGTAAATCGCTTCCTCGGTTGATACGCTCAAACATATCTCGTTTTACTTCATCGTCAGCATCCTCTGATAGTACAATCATTCTTAGTGATGTGCTTAAAATTTTACCTTGTCTTGAATCATCAAGGTCTTTAAAATAAAAACCATTGAGTGTAGAAAATTTTTCAAGCCCAGATAGGCACAATTCATTACTAATGAATGAATGAAGTGTTCGAATTCTTTGCGAACCATCTACAATTTCCCATGCACTATCTTTGTTTTCTGCAACAAAGATTAATGGAATTGGAAGTCCTAGTATCACAGACTCAATAAATCTTGATTGTCTAATTGTATCCCAAGTAAAATCTCTTTGATACTCGGGAATAAATAATACGTTGTAAAATTTTGATTTCTCTTCATTACCTTCCTCGTCATAGTCCAAACCCTTTTGGTACTTATTGACTATATTTTCAATAAGAGGTTCTCTAATATCATAGCGAATACTTTTTCGCAACTCATAAATCTGTTGTTCAGATTTTTCTACTAGTTCTTTTGTTTTATTCATGATTTCTTATTTTTTTAACTTTTTTAGATAGGTCATTAAAAGTAATTGCTTCAAATTAGACTCTATTGCAAAGATACGGAAACAATCCCTATAATTCCAAATTTATTTTTAACAAAAAATTGCATTTATTACTTGAATCCTCCCTTGAATTTTACAAATGTTATCCAACAAACGCTCGCCTTTATCAATTGCAAAATAATTGTTTACAATCCACACAATAAGTAGATGTCGCGAAATAAACAAGGTTATCCGTAAAGCGCAATTTTAAAATAAACGTGCGTAGCAAAGTTTAGCTTTAAAATAAGCGAGGATTAGAACCGTGTTTATTTGCTGTCAGGTACTTAATACCATCACACAATGGATAAAATGACCCATTACCAACGCATTTTAAGCGATTTTTTGACAGATTATGTCAAAGACGCGCAATTATCGACGATGCCTGATGTTCAGCCGCGTTTATTGATAGACACGGAGCGCAATAGTTTTCAGGTCGTACAGATAGGTTGGCACAACAATCGTTTTGTGTTTACGCCTGTTTTTCATTTTGATATTATTGATGCACAAATTTGGTTGCAATGCAATAATACGGAATGGGAGATAGATGCTATTTTGATAGCGAAAGGTGTTGCTAAACAAGACTTTATATTAGGTTTTCAACCGCCGTCTGTTCGCGCTTATCTCCAAGAATCGGTAGCGTGAAATTGGTATATCTGCAACACAAAAACCCATTATTTTCATTTTTTACTTGAATCCTGCGTATCTAAACCATCGGCATTAATATTGGATACATAATTTAATACAACCTATATAAATCACTGATTTACAATTTTTTACAACAAAAAAAAGCCGCAACCCTTACTACGGATTGCGGCTTTTTTATTGATTTTATTATAAAAAATAAAATTACATTTTCGCCAACGACTGCGTCACCGCGAAGTTGTCGCCTAATATACGCACATAATAGTTGCCGTTGACTAGGTTTTCGGTAGGGATAGCGATGGTATTTGCGCCTTCGGCGTAGCTGCTGCGGGTGCTGCTCGCTACTTTCTGACCGAGTGTATTATACACTTCTACCATTATATTTTCGGCTTGTGGCAACTGCATTTGCGCTTGCGCGGTGTGTGCAGTTGGGTTCGGCGCGATAGTGAGGGCGTAGCCTTTCGGCAAACGGTTTTGCGTAGGCGTACTATACGAAGCCGCTACGGTGAGGTTATCGACCGCGATTGCGTTATCAGAACCTCTATCGTCTTTATCCAAAAACCGCAAGAAAAACTCTTGTCCGGGCGCAATGCTCACGGGTAGCGCGTAGCTGACGGTCGCGAAATTACCTGCTGCGTTGCCGTCTATTTTAGTACCTGTTGTGGTGTTTGTGTTGTTCGGGCTTGGCGCAAGTAGCTGCGGCACATCTACAAAACCAGCCGCCGTGGGGTCAGTGAGGTTCGTGCCGACGAGGTACGCTACCGAAATAGTGTCGCCGTTATTGCTGAAAACGCCACCTACGGTAGTACCGCCCTGACGGAATTGCTTCACCGTATAGTTAATATTTAAGTTGCTGATGTCCGTCGTGCCGTTGTTTATCATGCGCACGCCGTAGTGAATATTGCCTACGGCAACGCTGTTCAGGCAGCCGAGCGAACGGTCGGTCGCGCCGTTTACCGAACCAAAACTATATAAACTACCAGCGTTGCCACTGCCGTCGCACACGCCATATTTCAAGGCGGCAGCTACCGTCGAGGTGCTGTACGCGCTGTTCGTCACCTTCACATACCACGAGCCGAGCGTCGAGTTGTCCGTCCACGTTAGCGTGTTGAGGCAAGTACCCGCCGCGTTAGTCGTATCGGCTAAGGTGTTAAAGTTTTCGGTGTAGCTGCTCATCATGTTCGTGAAGCTGATTTGCGCTACCGCCGTTAGGCTGCACGAAACAGCCAAAATTAAGGTAAAGATTTTTTTCATGTAAAAATGATTGAGAATTGATTTAGAATGATAATTATTTATGATTGGTTTTAATAAAATTTTCAGTTTTTAGCTTTGGATTTAAACGCTTTTTACTTCGCGAGCATAAAAGTTTTTTGCTTATAGCTTATAGCTTCATAAAAAGTTTCTTGCTTACAAGTTCATGGCTTACAGCCTCCTATAAGTTTATCGCTTACCGCTTCTTAGCTTACTGCTCACACCTCCGCTTCGTAGCCCTCCAATTTGTAGTCCTCGTCGGTGCGTC
>JAYWGJ010000109.1:0-8268 GCA_043778315.1 Saprospiraceae bacterium
TGAGGCTACTTAGTATCGATTGGTTCGATTCTATTTCTTCAATCACTTGTAAGATATGGTCATACACATCGTTAAAATAATTATGTGTTTCTTTGGCGATAAGGCTTTCGGGCGCGTGTTTGAGGTCATAAACCGCTTGTCGCAACGGAATAAGCGACTTGCGTAAAAAAATCATTTGCTTTTTGATGCGCTGTATTTGTAGCGAAGTTTCGCGCGTTTCGTTCTCTTTTAGCAGCGTATCTTCCAATAACAAGAGCCGTTCGCTGACGTGGTCTAATATCAAAAAATAATTATCGACTACCGTATCAACCAATCTGTACACTAAATAATCCGCTTTCGCAAAACGGAGTTTTCCTTTCGATAACCGCAAACGGTCGCGAACAGGGTCGAATAAATCGCCGCCCGCAGCCTCCTGAAACGACAGCACATAATGGTCGCTAAGCACGAAGCTGATTTGCTCCGACTCTATTTTTTGCGTTTCCGTATTATACTCTAAGGCTTTCAAAGTAAAAAACAAGTATTCGCCAAAATCCTCCGTTTTTGGACGCTCCTCTACATTCAAAATATCCTCTATCAGTAGCGCGTGCAAACCAAAACGCGCACCAATTTGATGTACAATCGCATCGTTGTGCAAGCCATCTACATTGAGCCAACTGACCGTTTCGGGGTTATGGCAACATATAAAATCGTTAAGGTCGTGACTTGTTTTTTCGCTATAATCCGTTGAATTATAATCAATTAAACTTACTACTAAGTCATCGGAAAACTCCGTTTTTGCAACCGAAGCGGTAATGCTCGTGGACGGTTGGAGCAGTGCATTTTTCTTTTTCATTTATTTATTTTATACCACAAAAGTAATTTTTTTCTGCTATAAAATACTAAAAATATATTTTTTGGTTTTTCGCTGTCTGTGAACTACTTTTGTGACTTCAAATTAATTTTATTGATATGCAAATAACCGCTACACAAATTGCCGCGCTGCTCGGCGGAACGCTCGTCGGCAACCCCGATATTATCATTACGCAACCTTGTACTATCGAGGACGGCGTTGTAGGCGGCATCACTTTTTTAGCAAATCCGAAATATACACCTTATATATACACGACTGCGGCTTCGGTCGTTTTGGTCAGCAATGATTTTTCGGCAGACCGACCGATTTCGGCTACGCTGATAAAAGTAGCTGACGTGAAAGCAAGCGTCGGTTTTTTATTGGAGCGGTTCGGTGCGGCGGTGCAGCCGCAAGCCGTGCGCGCTATACACCCGAGCGCGGTCGTGGATGATACTGCGGTAATCGGTAAAAATGTCTCGATTGGTGCTTGTGCGGTCATAGAAAAAGGTGCGTATATAGGCGACGATGCCGTTATTTATCCGCAAGTATATATTGGCACAAATGCCAAAATTGGCAAAAATACCTTATTATATTCGGGTGTTCGTGTTTATCACGAATGTATAATTGGCGAAGATTGCATTATTCATGCCAATACCGTTATCGGTTCAGATGGTTTTGGCTTCGCGCTAATGCCCGACGGAAGGTACAAAAAAGTGCCACAAGTAGGCAATGTGGTGATTGGCAATGATGTTGAAATCGGCTCAAATACCGTTATCGACCGCGCTACTATGAATTCGACGATTATCCGCGATGGTGCAAAATTAGATAATTTGATACAAATTGCGCACAATGTAGAGATTGGCGAAAATACCGTTATCGCTGCGCTCACGGGCGTGGCAGGCAGCACAAAACTGGGCAAAAACTGCCAAATCGGCGGTCAAGTTGGTTTTGTAGGACATATTACCGTTGCCGACGGAACGATGGTGCAGGCGCAAAGCGGCATCGGACGACCCGTAAAAGAGCCGAACACCGCGCTCGCAGGCACGCCCGCTTTCGATTATAAGCACGAGCGTCGCGCCGCCGCTATCTACCGACAACTCCCCGAACTCGCCGACCGCTTGCGCAGTTTGGAGAAATTTATCAAAGAGAAACTCGGTTAAAATGCGCGAAAAACAGCAAATCGCCATCATCATTCCTTGTCGAAACGAGGCGCGACACATCACCGCTTGTTTGGATTCGATACTCGGTTCGGGCTATCCGCATAGCAATATGCAGATAGTCGTCTCGGACGGAGAAAGCACCGACGAAACCGCCGAAATAGTGGCGCGCCACGCGCAGCAATATAACTTTATTTCCTTGATTATCAATCCATTACGAACCGTCCCGAATGCGCTAAACTTAGCGATTGCCGCTACTTCCGCGCCCATTATTGTTCGTTTTGATGCGCATTCTACCATGGAAAAAGGCTATATTGACTACGGTTTGGAAGTACTCGCTGCCCAGCCGCAAGTCGGAAATGTGGGCGGTTTATTTATCAATCAATACGAAAACGACACGGCGCGCTGCATAGCGGCGGCGATGCAGTCCTCTTTCGGCGTAGGCAACGCGCATTTTCGCACGGCGGCGCGAGACGGCTACGTCGACACCGTTCCTTATGGCATATTTCGGCGCGAAGTATTTGCCAAAACGGGCGGTTTTGATATACAGCTTACGCGCAATCAGGACGACGAATTTAATTATCGTTTGCAACAAGCAGGCTATAAAATATGGCTCGACCGCCGTATAAAGGTAAATTATATGGTGCGCGGCTCGTTCGCCAAATTATCTAAACAGTATTTTCAATACGGTTATTGGAAAGTTTTTGTCAATCGAAAACATGGCGTTGTTACCTCTGTGCGGCAATTGATACCAATGCTTTTTATCGCATTTTTATTGCTTGGGCTGCTAAGTAGTTTATTGATAAACAAATTATTATACATTTATATTTTTATATTATTAATATACTTAACTACCTCTTTTCTTGCTGCTTTACAAGCGAATAAATGGCAAATGAGCCTCGATGTATTTACTATACAACGGGTTTTTACTACGCTGCATATTAGTTATGGTTTGGGTTATTGGCAGGGAATTATCGATTTTTTATTGCTACGCAAAAAAACAGCCGACAGCCGAAACGAACAAATGAGTCACTCCTAACTTATTCGTAAATCTAATCACACCTACTCCAAACCGCAGTAAGGTTGCAGTTTTAGTAGTACATCGGGCGGAATAGCGACCAATTTTTTCAAATCATCTACCGATTTGTACTTGCCATGCTGCTCGCGGTAACTCACTATGATATTCGCATATTTCCAACCAATATAAGGGTGATTTTTGAGTTCGGCTGCTACTGCTGTGTTGAGTTTTACCTTTTTCAAGGTCGGAACGCCTAAAAGCAACTGCGGAAACGCCTTTTTGAAAGTGCTGTCGGGCAATCCATAAACCTCTTTTATTTGTTCGATACTCGTAAATCCACCTAAATTTTCGCGATATTTCGCAATTCGGTTCGCGTAACCGACACCAATTCCTGGCAACTTTTGCAAGTCGTCGGCTGTGCTGCTATTAATGTCTATCTTGATTTTTTCTTTCGGCTTGGTTGGAAATGCTGCGTTTGCGTTCGGATTGATGCGTAACGTTGTGTTCGGTGCGCCTGCTATCGGCGCAGTCGCTGCGATATTTATGCTCGTCTCTAACCTAGCATAATCCTCTGGCAGCAGCGAATACATTTTCTGAACGTCCTCTTTTTTCTTGAATTTTCCTCCTTTTGTACGGTAATTGATAATTGAATTTGCCGCTTTTTCGGGCATTAATCGGCGTAAATCTACTTCTGCTGCCGTATTCGGGTCAAAAGCAAAGGTTTCAGAGGCGGTAGGTTTTGCTTTTTCAAATTTCTTTTCAAAACTGTTTTTATTGAATTGCTGCGCGTTAGCCGCAATACGAATATACGGTTTTAGCCGCTCGAGGTCGTCGGGACGAATACTGTATATCTTACCAAAATCTTCTGCCGAGCGAAATTTTCCGCCCTTGCTGCGGTATTTTTCAATAGTAGCAGCCGTTTTTGGCGATAAGCCAAGTCGAACTAAATCTGTTTCACTTGCCGTATTTGGGTCAAACGCAAAATTTTCGGCTGCTTGTGTTCGCCCGTATCCGCCACCGTTATTGCGTGCATTAGCGGCAGCTTCATTATTTTGCTGCAAAGTAGCGCGATAAGCCGCAATTTCATTTTTATATCCGTTAAAGTTTACGGCTTCTTTTTTTGTGAAAAACGGCAAAAAATTAGGTAAAATAAAAGCAATTAAACCCAGAAATAGCAAAACTGCCACGCTATTTCGCTCTCCATTGGTATAAATAAAAAATTCGTCAAATAGTTTTTTCATAATTGATGTTAGTTGGATATTTAATAAATGAGTACCTGAACTAAATTAGTTCTTAGTGTAGGAAATCCGTTGCTGCTTTCGGATAATTCCAATTCAAAAAAAAGAACCCAAATAATATTTTATAAAAAATGAAATATTATAAATTTTACACTTTTAAAAGCGTTTTTTGATAGCTTTTTTGAAATATTATTTGGATTAAATATTTTTATTTTAATAATGTAATGAATAACAACTGATTTAGTACACTAAGAAAATTTTCAAAGAACCATATTTGTTAAAACCTTTGAGCGCAAGTACCCTGACTTTTAATTCAATGTGGGTACTGCCCAACCTGTTTACGGGTTGTGGCAGTACTTTTTATGTATTTCGTCGTTGAGGATTTCCTTCTAATTGCAAATAGAATTTATATAAAAACGCAAAAGAATACGAATTGCCTTTTTCTAAATTTTGAGAAATAATACCTGTGTCTTCTAATAGTTTTACTAATGCTCTCCATTCATCAGAGCGGATATATGATTTGCCCTGCAATTCATATATATTCAGGATTAATCTCCTTAGTTGAGCCTCTGTTAGCGACATTTGTCTAAAACCGTCGAGCATTGGATTTTTATTGCGAATAGTTTCTGCGAAATTCTGCAATAAATCACTTTCGGCTAACGATTTTGTAACATCTTCATAGTGCATTTTACCTGCATATTCACGTGCTGCATTACTTGCATAGTAATCGCCGCTCAATATGGTTTTTTCCTTAAATCTATCCTGCTCATAATTTTCAACGGCATCATTTAAGGCTTTTTGCATTAAGAAAATAAATGGTCGCAAACTAATTAAGTCATTTGCACTTTTAAGATTTTCATAAAACCAATTATATGATTTTCCGAAATTAGGATTATTATTATCAACGTATTTGCCAAAAAAGCAATCTACTAAAAAAGCGATTTCGTCTTTATCGTTTTCGCCTAAACGCCCTTTACTCTGCGCTAATTGTTTTTTTATGGCAGTTATTTTTTCTATATTTTCTGAATTTGGTGTGTGGTAGAGGTAAAGCCAGTTTATAAATTTGTTGTCTGTAATGTTGTAAACGGTTTGGAAAAAGTAGCCGAATATTTCGTTTGTTGTCCAGTCCAATGAAATAGTATTGCTGTTTAATGCGATAATATTATTAATACTCCCTATTTTTTTGCATAAATCAGTTCTGAAAAACAGTTTTGTCTCAATATTTGTATAAGGATTCTGTTGTACCCACGTTACTAATTTTGCTATCGGGTTGTCTGCCTTGCCCCAATTGCTTTCAGATATTATTTTATCTAAATAGTCAAAAGCAATAATAACCTCTATCTTTTTTTCTTGTAAAATAGCATTTAATTTTCGCAAATCCTCTTCCATTTGCAGCACATTTTCTTTCTGCTGTGTATATTCTTTGAAAATATTTATAGTCGTCTCCGTTGCTGCAATATTGAAAGTATCTAATGGTGTTGTATAATATTCTTTAAACGTCTGCATGAGTTTATTCCAAATAAAAACAAGCCAAAAGCGTCTGTTTTTTTGTGGATCATCAATATTAAAACCTAAATCATTAAAAGACAGAATATTGTTTTTTTCTACCATATTGATAAAACGAATATCTCGTGTTGCGTCAATATTACTAAACGCTTTTAGTTTCGCTATAAATTCTTGATTTCGTAACGATTCGTATAAAAGTGTTTTCCCTGTTCCTTTATACCCTGTAATCATAAAAATATTTTTATGAAAAATATCGCGCATATAATTTCTAAAATAGAAATATTTTATGTCAATATCTGCGATATTTTCTGCGTGTGTTTCTACTTTCGGATAGTGTTCACTCAAAATATCTAATATATCTTTTCGGCTAACGGGTTCTATGATATCTTGATTACTATTTTCAGGTGTAGGAATTTTATCAATTACTACTTTTTTTTTTCGCAATTCGTTAATGCGTTCTGTTAGCGCGTTCAAAAACTGCCCACCACCATTATGTTGATAGTCAGGAAAACGATAATTGTCGGGGTCGGTGTAGTGCAATAAAATATCGCCTCTTTTGTCCATCGGCGTACCTATTTTTTGCATACGCGGAATATACTCTAATGACCAAGCGCGAAAAACAAAATCATTTCCGCTATTTCTTTTATACTCATCTAAATTTTTCAAAAATACTTCGTGACTTTCATCTACTTCGGGCGCGATACTATTGAGCATGAAAACCTCTTTATTGAGTTGAAAGGTCGTGTCTAAAAACTCATATAAACCAGGTTTGTGTTGTTTGCTAACGCCAAACAAGCCAACAATAACATCGGAAATACGCAAAGCAATATTATTAAACACATCATTAAAACCCGTGCGGCTGTCAAATAAAATCAAATCGGGTTCATATTTCGCAGTAATATTGTCAATAAGCCGCAAAAATTGATTGGTAATCGCTTCGGTATTTTCAAAACCGACTCTCGCCAAACCTTGCAAATAATGGTCGAGATGCGAATCTAAATTAGGAATATAACTTGTGCCTTCGCTATTTGTATCCTCGTCACTTATATCTTCGTTGATGCTATTTGTACTTAAATTACCTGCATTCATCACATAAATTGTACCTTTTTCGCCTGCATAGCCGCTCGTATCACCTGCGGCAGTTGTAGCAATTGTAATAGTATAATCATCTAACTTAACCTGTTTTTGTTCGGCTTCGTTTAGGTTTTGTGTATCTATTAAATACTCGATAACGCCTTGCTTTTGCGCACATTGTTCTTCGGTCAAGCCAAATAAATTGACTAAACCTGGTGCTTCAAAATCGCAATCCAAAATAAAGACTCTTGCGTTTTCTTTTCGCGCAAAGTACGAGGCTAACGCGCCCAATGTTGTCGTGCGTCCCATACCGCCTTTATAACTATAAAAACTAAGAATAGGCGGAATATTGTCTTTCTTTTTAGGCAACGGATATGCACCAAAAGCATTTCCAAGTCGACGCGTAACGCCCTCAAAAACATTTTTTTCTCCAAAAAAATCATTATAATATTCCTTGTCTTCGTCATATTCTTCTTTGGAAATATAACGAATTTCAAAATCGGAGAGATTTATCTTGTGTTTGCTCAAGGTTTCGCTGTCCAATTCAAACTGTTCGCTATCTTCATAAAGATATAAAACGGTTTGATTAGTCAAGTTTTTTACAATTTTGTATTGTAAATTTATATCTTTTTTATCTTCTTTTAGTTTAAGAAGATAAGACAACATTCGTTGAATTTGTTGAAATGATTGTATCATAATGATTAGATAAGTCTGAAATCTTTTAGAAGTTTTTTGGTTGCTTTATAAAATAAAATTATATCGTTTTTGGACGTATTTACATCAAATATCAGCCCTGTACTTTCGTAAGAATAGCGTACAGATGGGTCCCATTTTGCTTGCATATCTTCTAATGTTGCATCAGTGGAGGTTAAATTTATGTTTGTAACACCGCTTAATTTTTGCAAGTAAAGCGGTAGCGTGCAAGCATTATTCCCTGTCGTTATTTCAGTTAAAACGGCTCGACTTGAAGTTCTTGCAATATTGATTGTAAATCTGAAATGTTTATGTAAATCTACACCAGAACCCCAATTATTTCTATCAAGATGATTATCTGCATCTACGAAACTTTTTTTAATTAAATATGTATAATTGATACCACACTCCGCCATATAGCCTGTCAGATAATAAATATTTGCCAGAATATCGATATCGTGCCATTTGTCTCTATCTCGAAAGTTTTGTGGAGAATCTAATTGTTTAATCAAGATTTCGCAAGTGCGAAAATGCCGTTTTGCGGCATCTTTGTAATGCGCAACAGTTGTTGTTGTGTTTCCGTTTGCAAGCATTTTTTTATTGAGAATAAATAATTGAAAAGTATAATTTGTTGTAAAGATGATATTTTTGATAAATTTCTTAGTGTAGGAAATCCGTTGCTATTGAAGCTGAAATAATTTTATCAAAATCTGACAAAATATTATTTTAAATATGGGTGTTACTTTTACTTTT
>JAYWGJ010000110.1:0-8264 GCA_043778315.1 Saprospiraceae bacterium
GATAGCGCGGAACACGACTTCGGCGGCGACGGCAACAGCGACGGCTGCGAACCCGTCGCGACGGGTATCGCCGACGGCGACCTCGCCTACGACTGCTCCGTCCCGAACCTCAACTACGGCTTGCTGCCTACCGACGTAGGCTACGGCGCGCTGCACGCACCCGTCGGGCGCGATGCTTTCGCCTACCACCTCGATTACTACACACACGACTATGCCGCAGCCGCACAAGCGACAAGCACCGCCGCCCAAAACTTAGACGTGCTGCACCAATCGGGTCAGGCTCCCGCCGACCTCTACAACGGCAATATTAGTAGAATGTAATTGTATGTTTTAAATTAATACTGATTATCGGGAACGAAGAAAAATAGTTAAAACGTAGTGAAACGTAGCTTTTAAACTATTTTTTGAGTGTAGATAAAGAATCAGTATTAATTTATTTCAGCTCACACGCTGCTGCACGCGCCCGCGCTGGGTGGCGGAAGTTACGGCGGTTTAGGCATGGACTATCGCTACGACCAACTCAACCGCCTCATCAGTCAGACGGGCTGGGCGGAGCATAAAGGCATCGTCGAGACTTTGCCGAACAACGCCTACGGAATGGAACTAACCTACGACGGCAACGGAAATATACAAAGCCTCGGGCGCAACGGCAACGACACCGACCCTGATATGGACGCGCTCACCTACCATTATTACCCGAACACCAACCGCCTGCGGCAAGTAAACGACGCTATCGCGAGTATTTATAATGACGATATTGACGACCAAACCGATATAAATAACTACCTTTACGACGAAATAGGGAATTTAGTATATGATAAATCGGAGGGCTTAACGATAACGTGGAATTTGCAAAACAAACTCGCGGTAACGAAGAAAAACGGTCGCCGCACACAGTACGAGTACGACGCGCTCGGCAACCGCGTCGCGCAGCGCGTAGCCTACACATCGGGTAACGGCGCGGAGCAAGACGCAACCTACTACGTCCGTGACGCGCAGGGCAACACGCTAAGTACCTACACCGAGCATACGTTTATGTCGAGCGTTAGCCTCCCCCAGCCCCTCCAACAGAGGGTAGCCGCACACGGCTTGCAGCAAGAGTCGGTGACGCTGTACGGCGCGGCGCGCTTGGGTGAGTACAGACCAAACGAACGCGACCCGAAAACAGACGGCGGAGACCCTGCTCCGCCCGACGGCGGCGGCGACCCAGTCCCGATTTTTCCAGCAGAGATGAAAGTCGCGACGGTCAACGGCAGTCTCCCCTCCTTCGGAGGGGTCGGGGGAGGCTCTCTTTTCGTCCGCCTGCGCGGACACACGCACTACGAGTACACGAACCATCTCGGCAACGTACTCGCTACCACTTCCGATAGAAAATTATCGATACAAAACGGAGGCACCTACTACACCGCCGACGTGCTTACACTGATGGATTACTACGCCTTCGGGCAGGCGATAGCGGCACGGGGGTACGCGGGGAGTAGCTATACCTACTCCATAAACGGGCAACTTCGCGACACCGAAATAGACCCGAACGGCAACCACACCGCCGCACTATACTGGGAGTACGACAGCCGCATCGGACGGAGATGGAATATAGACCCTGTCGTGAAAGTATGGGAAAGCCCGTATATGTGCTTCGGAGACAACCCGATAACGGGGAGCGATGTGCTGGGGAACACGACGAATGGAGATTTTTATGATGGAAACGGAAAACATCTGGGAAGCGACGGAAAAAAAGACGAAAAAATGTATCTTATCAAAACTCAAAAAAGTGAGTTTATTGGAACAACTGAAAAAGTACCAGGTGCAGGTTTATTAAAAGAAGAATATCAAAGGGCTAAAAAATTCATCAAAGAAAATTCAACCAAGGAAGATGCCTTTACAAAAGATGGTAAAATATACGATGATTTTGTTGAAATTGAAAGTAAAGAATCTACAAGAGCAGCCATGGCAAAAATAGCCAATCAAGACGATGGCGGGGGTTCTGATAAGCCCACTAACAATAGAGAATTTGGTGGACAAATAGATTTTAGTGGTAATGTGACCGAAGGTTTAGCTGGACCGGTAACCACACCTATTAAAGGTGCTGTAATAGGATATATCCCTCTGGAGGGTACTAAAACTATGTTTCATACGCACCCAAGCGGTGAAATATTGGAACGTGTAAGGGGAGAATTAGGACAGCCAGATGGATCTTCAAAGACCTTTTATACTCAACATCCTTCTGCAAAAGATATTGCAAACGCTACAGAACAAGTTAGATATGTTTTTGGTATGGGAGGCAAAGTGTCAATTATTTATATTTATAATAGTAAAGGCGTGCAAGCCACAATACCATTAGATAATTTTGTTAAACTTAAAAAATAAGATGAAAAAATTTGTTCAAAAAAATAACTTGAAAATTGTACTATTAATTATAATTTTCTGTTTTAATAGCACAATTTCCTACTCGCAAGTAGCTCAAAATATGCTACGGGAGTGCTTAGTAACGCATTTACAATTCTCTAAAACCGTAATCAAGGACTCCATTCTTTATGATACCAGAAGCAATCTCTATGCAGATTTTTATTATGGTATGTTTAAAACTTACCCACAATACGAAGATAATGGATTTAAAATTGAAGGCATTACCATAAAAAAAATGGATGCGAGGGGATATGTTCCATTAGTTAAACGCAATAAGATAGTTTATTTACTATATATGTACATAACGATTGAGAACGATAAACTACTTTTATATATAATAACAAAGTCGGTTGTAAGGGGTAAAAGAAATCTTTATATTTTACATGGTGATGTAATTAGTATTTTTGATATAGAGTATAATCCTGATTTAAAGGAGTTTAAAAGCAAGTTATTAAGTCAAGGTAATCAAGATAGCAGGCTATAGATATTAGCATTGGCTATGGCACTCCGCCTGCGCGGACACACGCACTACGAGTACACGAACCACCTCGGCAACGTACTCGCTACCACCTCCGATAGAAAACTATCGATACAAAACGGTAGCACTTCTTATACCGCCGACGTGCTTACGCTCACGGACTACTACGCCTTCGGGCAGGCGATAGCGGCACGGGGGTACGCGGGGAATAGCTACAGATATGGGTATAATGGAAAGGAAAACGACGCAGCTACGGGCTGGCAAGACTACGGCTTCCGTATGTACGACCCGCGCATCTGCCGCTTCCCGAGCGTCGACCCGCTCACCAAACAGTACCCCGAACTTACACCGTATCAGTTTGCGAGCAACACGCCGATACAAGCGATTGATTTAGACGGGCTGGAGATGATGCCATCTACACTACACTTTAATCCCATGTATGATATGGGAGTTAGAGTTGGTGTGTTAAACGCAACGGTCATACCCTTAGTTGGTTTTACTATAAAAACAGTGACCGACCCTATTGGTACAGTTGCAGGTTTATTAGATATGACTACTCCTGTCGGGAAGATAATGCTAGCAGCGCACACGGTAACGAGCATTACAACATGGGCGGATAATATGCAATCTACCAACAATTATACCTACGGAACGGCAGTTGGAGAGTTATTTGGTACTGTAATGATGCTGCCCGCATTTGAGTTGCATGAAGCAAAAGCCTTATCTACGGCAGGTAGAATGGTGGAAGGTACGGCTATCGGTGGTGAGATGCTCGGTGCAAGCGCGCTGGAAGGGTTAGAGGTATTCGGCAAGGCAGAGGCAATTGAATCTAAGGCGTTAAATGCTCCCATTCAAGATAGATATGCCACAGACCCATTAAGAAAAACGAAAGATGGCATTAAGATATCTGACCCCGAAGCAGTAGGCACTGCTCACACACAATTAGGGACAAAAAAAGGAACTAATGGTGACTACCGTCAAGCGAGAACCTTTGATGCAAATGGGAATACAGTTAAAGATATAGATTTTACAGACCACGGACGACCACAACAACATACTAATCCGCATCAACATCCATACAAAGAAAATGCAACGGGTGGAACAAGAGTACGCGGCGACGCTGAGCCTGTTACCACACCATAATATTTAAAAACAATTCAAAATCAATCAGTTATGATGCAACAAGTTAAAATAAAAGGCAATGGAAAAAACAATGTTTTGTCCGTCGATTTATCAGGTGTACTTTGCCTAATAGAAAATGGAAGCCAATATAGATGGGCTATTTTCTACCTTGAAGCCGTTGTAAATCCGAATACAATAAATGTTTTGGAGTTCGAAAATCAAATTTATAATTCGAAATATGGTTATCCTATTTCATTTGATGACTTAGCTGCTTTTTCAAAAATCATTTTTCAAACAATTGAAATTGTATTAATAGGAGAAGCAGATGAGCATAGAAAAATGATACGCTACGAATTAGATGATTTTAATAGTTATTACACGCATACTTTTTGCTTAGAGCTTGTCGATTCTTCTTATTGGGAGGTTCGAAGTACTGACGAGGCTTTTATAAAAAGAATAAGAGATACATTTGAAGGCGTGACAGATTTATAGTATCTGACACAGGTTTGATATGAATAAAAGAGATTGTAGCATGGTGGAAGAGCATAATCTAAACAGTAATGGGACTTAGTCAAAATATAAGTCGAACTTCACCCCAAAAGCCACGTCGTTTTCACCAAAAAAAACGGCGTGGCTTTTTTATACCCGACCCGCTCGGCAGCCCCGTAGCCGCAGGCAAGGCACAGCCCCTCAGCCTCGCGCAGATTAGCAACTACGGCACTTGGCGCAGCTACCTGCATACCTTATCGCGCTCCGAAATCACGGCGACGCAGTACGACGCGCCGCTTTCGGCTGCCACCTCAAAAAATATTAGCGCACAAAACCATTTCCTTATCCAAAAAAGCGGTATATTTGCGTTTGAGTAATAAAAAAGTAGTAATATGTCCGTATATATCAATCCGTACACCGATTTTGGTTTCAAAAAGCTGTTCGGCGAAGCAGGCAACAAAGACCTTTTAATCGATTTTTTGAACCCGATGCTGCCTGCGCATCATCAAATCGCAGACCTTACGTTTCATAACGTAGAGGCATTGTCCGATGCGGAAAGCGAACGAAAGGCATTTTTTGATATTCACTGTACTGCGCCTACGGGTGAGCGGTTTATTGTGGAGATGCAAAAAGCGAAGGTCAAGCACTTCAAAGATAGGTCGCTGTACTACATCACCTATCCGATTCGGGAGCAAGCGGTGCAGGGCGACTGGGATTTTCAGTTGTCAGCGATATATTTCATTGCGGTATTGGATTTTTGGTATGATGACAACCCAAAAACGGCTAAGTTTATGCGTACCATCACGCTCAAAGACCAAGACAACGACCCGTTTTATGACAAATTGCAGCTAACGTATCTGCAAATGAAAGCGTTTAACAAAACGGCAGAACAATTAGAAACAAAGATGGATAAATGGGCGTATTTCCTAAAAAACCTAGAGCGTTTTGAGGACATACCTCAAATACTGAACGAGTCCGTTTTTAAACGTGCTTTTCATACCGCAAAACTCGCCAATTTTGATACCCTCCAACGACACGAATACGAGCAAAGCCGCTTGTCTTATATCGGCGCGCGCGAAATGATAAATACCGCTGCCGAGGAAGGCGAAGCACGGGGAATTGAAATAGGCAAAGCAGAAGGGAAAGCCGAAGGGAAAGCCGAAGGGAAAGCCGAGGGGAAACAGCTCGCTGCCAAAATCCTAAAACTGTACTTGAAAGGCGTGGATAGTTCGGCTATTGCTGCACAACTGAGCCTCGAGTTGGAGTTTGTGGAGCAGACTATCGCGGACTACGAAGCCGCGTAACGGCAAATTTCCAAGTTGATTTTTCACCTAAAAGCTACGTCGTTTACCAAAAACGGCGTGGCTTTTTACGGACGATATTGACGACCAAACCGATATAAATAACTACCTTTACGACGAAATAGGCAACCTGAGATACGACAAGTCGGAGGGGTTACAGATACAATGGAATTTGCAAAACAAACTGGCGGCGACTAAGAAAAACGGTCGCCGAACAGCCTAATTGTATGTTTTAAATTAGTTTATATTATCGGGAGCGAAGAAAAATAGTTAAAACGTAGTGAAACGTAGCTTTTAAACTATTTTTTGAGTGTAGATAAAGAATATAAACTAATTTATTTCAGCTTACGAGTACGACGCGCTCGGCAACCGCGTCGCGCAGCGCGTAGCCTACACGACGGGCAACGGCGCAGAGGAAGACGCTACCTACTACGTCCGTGACGCGCAGGGCAACACGCTCAGTACCTATACGGAGCATACGTTTACGGCAAGCGGCAACACAAACGGCTTGCAACAAGAGTCGGTGACGCTGTACGGCGCGGCGCGCTTGGGTGAGTACAGACCGAACGAACGCGACCCGAAAACAGACGGTGGAGACCCTGCACCGCCCGACGGCGATCCGCAAGAAGAAATACCGATAGAGATGAAAGGCGCGGCGGCGAGTACTGGCGTAACGGCTTTTCTCCCCTCTAATGGAGGGGTTGGGGGAGGCTATTTCCGCCTGCGCGGACACACGCACTACGAGTACACGAACCACCTCGGCAACGTACTCGCTACCACCTCGGATAGGAAATTATCGATACAGAGCGGCTCGATAAGCTACGCCGCCGACGTGCTTACGCTGACCGACTACTACGCCTTCGGGCAGGCGATAGCGGCAAGAGGGTACGCGGGGAGTAGCTATACTTACGGCTATCAAGGGCAAGAAAAAGCGGAGGAAATATACGCAAGTGCCGTCACCTACAAATACCGCGTGGAAGACAGCCGCATCGGTCGCTTCTTCTCCGTCGACCCGCTCACGGGTAAATACCCGTTCTATTCGCCGTATCAGTTTAGCGGTAATAGAGTGGTGGATATGGTGGAGCTGGAGGGTTTAGAACCTGCGAACCCACCACTTGAAGGTATGGAACACGAAACTCATCTTGCGCCAATGGAGGGACAAGAGCAGTATGGCGACCAAAAATGGGAGTGGGATAGTAATGGAAAAGCAGCAGGAGTAACACCTGGTTGGGAATTAGCTAATATGCCAACACATACTTGTGTGGGTCAGACGTGGAAAACATACCTAAAATCTAAGGCAATAGACATAATTTCGTTTCCTCAAAGACAAGGCGACTTGTTAAAACTAGTGGGTTTCGGCGGTAGTCTATCTGGCAGTCTTGGTCCACTGAACGCAACACTTGAAGCTGACGATACTGGTACAAATGAATATAATCATCAATCTTCTATAAAATTAGAGACTTCAGGTCTTGGTTTGGGTACAAATTATCTTAATGGTGTTTATGAAGATGCTCAGGCGGGCAATCCGTTCAGCAATTTAATAGGTGCCGATGTGAACTGCTATTTATTATTAGACTGGGGTAATAATGGAAGAGATAATCTTCCACTATCTATTTCATCAGCTAGCGAAGACGGGCGTGTTTCATTAGATATGATTAGTTCATTTAGTGCAGGAATTATTTTTTATGAATATAATTGGACATCGCAGGAGTTAAAACTAGGTTTTTCTGCTGGATTAAAATTACGTTCGAGACCCAAACTAACGCCAAAATCGCCCTCTCCCGATGCTGCAATACAGCATGTCTACACCATTGGACAATATTCACAGCCATTACACACAGTTCAACCACCTTTTTTTAAATAAATAAATCTATTATCATGACAATTTACTTGCCGAAAACGGAGTTCATTATTATATTCTATTTTTTTTCCTTTGTACTATGCGCGTTTTATAGATATGACATTATAAGCTCAAGAAGAATGCTTGAGTTCGATACCATTGCCAAGGCTTCGCTCACCATGGAGAAAGGTATGTATAAAAATAGATATACCTACTATGCCTACACAGCTCATTATCGTTATGAAACTATTCCTTGTACTTATACATTTGATTTATTTCAAGAGTATTACAGTGTTAAAGATACTATAAAGGTATTTTTTAATAAAAAAAATCCTTGTGATGCTGAATTGTACTCAAACCGAGAGCAAATAAGTTCGTACAACACATTGGTTACAGCCAATATTGCCTACGTTTTATTAGGTATGATTTTATGATGGAAATTGATACCAATATTACGAGAATTTGACTGGAATCAAGACCCAATGGAATAAGAACTATGGGTCACTATCGGTACGTTCACTAAGGCGGTGCGCCTGCGCGGACACACGCACTACGAGTACACGAACCATCTCGGCAACGTACTCGCTACCACCTCCGATAGAAAACTATCGATACAGCAAGGCGCGAC
>JAYWGJ010000111.1:0-2961 GCA_043778315.1 Saprospiraceae bacterium
TGAGCGCAGAGAAAAAATGAGCCGTATGCGCCGAACTATCGCCAAACGATTGGTTTCCGCCAAAAATAATACGGCGATGCTTACTACGTTCAACGAGATAGACATGACCGCAATCATGGAGTTGCGCGCCAAATACCAAGAGGCTTTTGTCAAAAAATACGGCATCAAATTAGGCTTTATGTCGCTGTTCGCGAAGGCGTGCGCAAAGGTACTGATGGAGATGCCGCAAGTGAACGCAATGATTGACGGTGAGGACACTATATATCACGATTTTGCAGATATAAGCATTGCGGTAAGCACACCAAATGGCTTAGTTGTGCCTGTGGTGCATAATTGCGAAAGCCTTAATTTTGCTGAAATAGAGCGCAAAATAGCCGACCTCGCTGTCCGCGCCCGCGAAAATAAATTGACCTTAGAGGAGATGCAAGGCGGCACGTTTACGATTACGAACGGCGGTATTTTTGGCTCGATGATGAGTACACCTATCATTAACGAACCGCAATCTGCGATTTTGGGCTTACATGCCATCAAAGACCGCGCCGTAGTCATAAACGGGCAAGTTGTAGCGCGTCCGATGATGTATCTGGCGTTAAGCTACGACCACCGCGTCATAGACGGCTCGTCGTCGGTCACTTTTTTGGTGAAGGTGAAAGACCTGCTCGAAGACCCTGCTAAGTTATTATTGGATTTATAATAAAAATGAACGCATATATATATGATGCCGTGCGCACGCCGCGCGGACGCGGCAAAAATAACGGCGCGCTATACGAAGTGAAACCGATAGACCTGCTCGCAAACCTCCTCAACGGCTTGGCGCAACGCACCGATTTGGACACCGCGCTCGTCGATGATGTTGTGATGGGCTGCGTTACGCCGATAGGCGAACAAGGCGGAAATATCGCGAAAGCGGCAGCTTTATATGCAGGTTGGAATACAGAAGTGGCTGGTTTTCAGTTGAATAGATTTTGTGCGTCGGGTTTGGAAGCCGTCAATTTGGCAGCGATGAAAGTCGCGTCGGGCATGGACGATATAGTGGTTGCTGGTGGCATCGAGTGCATGAGTCGCGTCGCGATGGGCAGCGACGGCGGCGCGATGATGTATCACCCGTCCGTTGCGGCGCGAGTCGGTTTTGTGCCGCAAGGTATCGGTGCCGACCTCATCGCGACTCTCGAGGGTTTCACGCGCAGCGATGTAGATGCCTACGCGTTGCAAAGTCAGCAACGCGCATTTATAGCGCAAACAAACGGACATTTTGACCGCTCCGTCTTGCCCGTTTGTGATGCAAGCGGCTTAATTATATTACAAAAAGATGAATATTTGCGCCCCGAAACGACGGCGGCGAGTTTGGCAAAACTACAACCTGCGTTTGCCGCAATCGGCGAATTGGGTTTTGATACGGTCGCGCAACTCAAATACCCGCAAGTGGAGCGCATCAATTATATGCATCATGCGGGCAATTCGTCGGGCATCGTTGATGGCGCAGCCGCCGTTTTGATTGCGAATAAGGAAAAAGGTGATGCCTTAGGTTGGCAACCTCGCGCCCGCATACTCGCGGTGGCGGCTACGGGCAGCGAGCCGACTATCATGCTCACGGGTCCTACGCCTGCCGCGCTCAAAGCGTTGCGCAAAGCAAATATGCAGGTCGCGGATATCGACTTGTGGGAGATGAACGAAGCCTTCGCGGCTGCCGTGCTTAAATTCCAAAAAGATTTGGGTATTGATAACGATAAACTGAACGTAAGCGGCGGCGCAATTGCGCTCGGACACCCCCTTGGCGCAACGGGCGCGATGCTACTCGGAACGGTACTCGACGAACTCGAGCGGCGCGACCTCCGTACCGCACTCATCACGCTCTGCGTAGGCGGCGGAATGGGCGTGGCGACTATCATCGAGCGCGTATAAACGGCATTCGGGTTTTAACCCGCACAAAACAAAATCCTTTATTTTCTTCTAACCTCACCTTTATAGCAACTTATGGAACTACAAAAACTACTTTTTCGGCGCGTTCGTTCGCGCATTCCTGCGCACCTTGCGGCGGAAAACGAAGTAGCTAAGTTGCTCAGTATCAGCTTAGAAGAGGCGTTTAAACTGATGCGTTGCGTGAGTGCTATTTCGTTAGACCAAGCAGAAAAATTAGCGGCAACGTACAGTATCGCTTTGGATAATTTGCGTCCGCAGTCGCCTACTTTTTTGCCGTTTCAGTACAATGCGATTAATTATAATATGTCGTCGTTGGAGGAGTATTTTGATAGCGTGATGGACGAAATCAAAAATATTGACCTTTACGGGACGCGGCAACTGTACTATGCTGCGTCCGATTTACCCGTATTTGCGCTGTTTCAATTTGCAGAACTGTCCGCTTTCAAGCTGTTTTATTGGGGCAAACACGTTTACGATTTGCCCGCGTTTAGCGATGCCAAATTCGCGATTCGGCACTTCCCGCAAGAGTCGCTCGCGAGTGCGGAGCGGTCGTGGAAACAGTACCTCAAAATCCCTTCGGTGGAAGTGTGGTCGTCGGAAGTGATCAATAATATACTCCGCGAAGTGTTTACGCTTTGGCAACGCGGCGAGTTTTTGTATCGGTCAGACGCGCTGCTCATCTGCGACCAAATCGGCGAAATGATAGACCACATAGCGGCGCAAGCGGCGTGTGGCAAAAAGTTTCACCCGTATATGCCGTTACCGACCAAAGAAAATTACACTTTGTATTACAATGAAATTGGCATTAATAATAACGCGCTGCTCGTCCGCTCCGATACTGGTACGACGGCTTACGTCTGCCAGAACGAGCTTAACTTTTTGCACACCGAAAACGAGATTTATTGCCTCCAAACCCAGCGTTGGTTCTTTCAACTAATGGGCAACAGCGAACTCATAAGTCAAACAAATACCGAACTCCGCGAGCGCGTGTTCGCACAGATGCACCAAAACGTGGCGTATGTGAAAGCGCAGATAAAGTAG
>JAYWGJ010000112.1:0-2945 GCA_043778315.1 Saprospiraceae bacterium
TCGGGTGGTTGCCGCGATAGTATCGGTCGCGTATTTAATGTGATAGCTGCGCCGATGCCTTCTTTTACGACCAATAAAGTGGAGGGTTGCGCACCGCTATCTATCACGTTTGGCAACACCAGCAACGGCGACGCGCTACGCTATACTTGGGACTACGGCGACGGTACGCCCATAGATACTGTGCCTTCGCCGCCGCGTCATATCTTCCGTCAAGGAGAGTGCGATACTACTTATACGGTGCGCCTCACGACCCGTAATACCTGCGATACGGTAGTTGCTTTGCGCAATATATTGGTACACCCAAAACCTGTACCGCGCTTCGATGTGTCTGCTGATATAATATGTAGCGGCGATAGTATCAACTTTATAGAGGCTACCCTCGCCTGCAACGGCGTGCAAAGTTACCGTTGGGATTTTGGCGACGGGACTACAAGTACTGCCGTACTACCGCCCGCACATCGATACTTGGCATACAATACTATCCGTACTTTTGTGATTTCGCGGACAGGTACAAATGCTTGTGGCGATAGCACGATGACGCGGATAGTTACCGTCAAGCCTATCAACTTCCGTAGCTTTATTGGCGTAGATAACGCGCTCGGTTGCGCGCCGCTCACCGTTGCGTTTAGGGATACGGTGCGCCCGTCGGCGCAGAGTTTTATACACAGTTGGAACTTCGGGGACGGCAGCACCTCCCGTGCCGCGTCGCCTAATCACGTCTTTTTGCAAGACGGCATATTCACGGTTCGGCACTGGGTAAGCAGTGGTTGCGGCTGGACGGATACGACGATACAAATTACGGTACTACCGCAACCAAAAGTGTCTGTTGCTACGCCGCGCGATACCTGTGCGGGCAAACCGTATCGCTTCGTAAACACGTCAGAAGCGGCTGCGATAGCGTTCAGGTGGTCGTTTGATGACGGTGCAAACAGCACGGCTATATCGCCGTATCATGCCTTTGCGAATGCAGGTACACACGGCTTTCAGCTTATAGGTGCGTCGGTAAATGGCTGTACCGATACGGTGCAAGGTACTGTTAATGCGCGACCAAATCCGCTATTTAGTATTGCGCCAAGCAGCAGCTTTACGGGTTGCGCACCCTTATTAGCTAACCTTAGTGCTACGCTTGCGCCCGCAGGCAGTGTTTATTTTTATAGCTGGCAATTCGGCGACGGCGGCACGGCTACGGGCAGCACGGTAAGTCATATTTATGCGCGCAAAGATAGCGTTCGGCATTATTACCCTACGCTACGCGTCACAGATGCTTATGGCTGCATAGCGGATAGTACTTTCCGCTACGGCATACATACTTTTCCTACGCCTACGGCTGGCTTTGCGGTGTCGGTGCTACCTAATTGCGGCTTGAACGCCTTAGCTACTTTCACTAATCTAAGCACGGGCGCGATGGATTATCAATGGACTTTCGGCGACGGTGCTACCGCCTCCGATGCCTCGCCTACGCATTTGTACGCAAGTAGTAGCGGCAGTTTGGTACTTCTTACCGTCAAAAATACCTACGAATGCACGGATACAATGGCTATGCGGCTGCCGTATTGCGACGGTTTATATATCCCGTCGGCATTCTCGCCTACTAACGGAACGAGTAGCGGTACACAACTGTTTGGTGCGGTGGGCTTAGGCATTAAGCAATACCGTTTGCAGGTGTTTTCGCGGTGGGGCGACTTGATGTGGAGTACCGATAAGCTGCAAGACGGCATTCCCACAGAGCGGTGGGACGGCAACTATAACGGTTCGCCTGCTCCGCAAGACGTGTATGTATGGAAATGTGAGGCGGTGTTTGACAACGGCAATGTATGGCGGGGCATGGAAGACCGTGCAGGGGCGTTGAAGCAGACGGGTACGGTAACGCTGCTGCGGTAATTATGAATTATGAATTATGAATTATTTGCCCCTCCCCCCAAGCCTCCCCCGACTCCTCCAAGGAGGGGAGGTAGAGAGGCAAAAAAGTAGCCTTAATAATATTAGAAGTAAGATATAAATAGACTATTTAGTTATATTACCTGATTGACAAGATACGTCCCCCCTCCTTGAAGGGGTCGGGGGAGGCTTGGGGGGAGATGTAAATAGCTAAACTTAGATTACTATAAAAATATTAATTACATTATTTATTTTATAATTATAATAACATAAAAATAAAATAATTATTGTTTTTATTTTTGTGTAATAAAAATTAGGTGTTAAGGGTATAGTTTTAAATCTAAGGGTATCGGAACATAGTGTTAAGGGTATAGTTTTAAATCTAAGGGTATTAATTTGTAATTTTAATTATTATAATTCTAACAAATAAAAAAGCCTATTTAACTGTAATAGTTAAATAGGCTTTTATTATAGCTAAACTTTTTCTTTTTGAAAACCAAAGTCACGCAATATACCTGTGTATGTATCAGGGTAATGCGCTCGTATTGCAAAACGAATAGATATAAGTACCATTTTGATATTCTTTTTCATTACTTCCTTATTAGACACCGTAGCCGAAGCCATACCATCGTTAATTACAGCAGTATTAACGGCATTGGTATAGTCTGTTTCTAATTGTGTAAACTTGGTTGTGCCAAACTTTTTACTACCAAAACCGTGCGTGACTAAGCCTTTTTTAATCGCTTTTAAAGCACTTAAAGCTCTTTGCTGGTCTGCTGGAAATACCCAAGCTGTACCTTTTTTCTCCAAACCAAAGTCTGGGTAGTACGACATTGCGAGTTTTTCGTCTTCGTACTTTTCTAATAGGTAGCCGCGCACCATCTTTAAGCCGAGTTTAATGTCGGCGGTGAGTTCTTTGATGCTCCGTGTCATGGTAGGGCGTGTGTTCATTTCATCTACACGCTGCTGAATGAAGTCGTTAAACTGTGCTGCGGTAGCGGCAAAGTCTGTTTGTGTGGTGTGCATCAGCGATATATGCGGATAATCACTCCATTTAGCGGCTACCC
>JAYWGJ010000113.1:0-2937 GCA_043778315.1 Saprospiraceae bacterium
AGCATCGGTAAGTTCCACGCGCCCGTCTCGTCAAATTTTTTCATGGCAGCCTCCATCGTTTCGGTGGTCGCGACGGTAGCAGGCGGATTAGTCATCAAGGCTTGTATTTTAATGGTATCATACAACTCGGTTTTAAAAATAATTTCGCGAATATTGTCTAATAAAATGATGCCTAAAAGCTCGTTTTCGGTGCTTACAACAGGAAAAATATTGCGTTTGGAATTGGCAATCGCCGTGACTAAGTCGCGCAAGGTACCGCTCGCAGCAACCGCAACAAAATCGGTTTCTATCAATTTAGCCGTTTTTATGTTCGTTAATATGTGTTTATCCTTGTTGTTCGGGAATATTTGCCCCGCGTGCGCCAATTGTCGGGTGTCCATCGAGTACGGCTCGGCGTACTTAGAAACGATGTAACTGAGCGACGAAACGAGCATCAACGGTATCATCAAATTGTAGCCGCCCGTGATTTCGGCAATCAAAAATATCGCGGTAAGCGGCGCGTGATACAAGCCGCTCAGTACGCCCGCCATACCCACAATCGCAAAATTACTCTCGGGGATTTTGGCAATGTGCAGCAAATTGACCGCACGCGCCACAAAAAAACCGAGGTACGCACCCACAAAAAGCGAGGGCGCGAAGTTGCCGCCGTTGCCGCCGCTCCCGACGGTCAAAGCCGCCGCTATCGGTTTGGTAAACACCAAAATACCGACAAAACACAGCACTACCCAAGGGTTGCTTTTATACTGCGCGAGCAGCGAACTGCGCGCTAAAAGCTGTTCGGGCTGCTGCGAAGAGAGCATTTTTATACTGTCGTAACCTTCGCCAAACAGACTCGGAAACACAAATATCAAGGCAGCTAAGGCAATTCCGCCTATAAAAAGATTGGTATAAACCAAGTTTTTGGCTTTGCCAAACCGCTTTTCTACCAATACAAATATGCGCGAATGATATACCGAAATCATACCTGATAACACACCCAAAACCAAATAAAATGGAAGATTATAGTAATTAAAGGGCTGTTGCAGTTGAAACGAAAAAAGTATATTGTCATTCAATATGATTTTCGATAACAGCGCACCCGTAGCCGCCGCGATAATAAGCGGCGTAAAAACGGTAATACTTACATCAAATAAAAGGACTTCGAGGGTGAATAATACGCCCGCAATCGGCGCGTTGAACGTGGCAGCAATGCCCGCCGCTACGCCGCAAGCAAGCAATAAAGTGCGTTCTTGGTAGTTTAAACCGTAGGTTTGCGCGTAATTTGCACCAAAAGCCGCGCCTGTAACGACAATCGGAGCTTCCAGACCCGCAGAGCCACCAAAACCGACAGTGAGCGAACTCGTCAGAATTTGCGCGTACATCTGCTCTTGCGGAATGATGCTCGACCGCTTCGCAACCGCGCTGATGATTGGCGGCAAGCCTTTTTCTAATTTACCGCCGAGGACGCGCTTGACGACTACGGTTGTCAGGAAAATACCCAAAATAGGCAGGCACAAGAAGAAATATTGAAGGTCGGCGAAGCTATTGAGGAGCGAAGCGACCAAAAATACATAATGTACGAATGTTTTTAATACAATAGCCGCTAAACCAGCCGAAAAACCAACCACTACGCTCGATATAAACATAAATTGCTTACGGCTGAGGCGCGTTTGTAGGTATTGTATGCTGTTTCTGATTTGTTTCATTAATCTTCGTCTTCGTTTGGAATAATATATTTGATACCAATCGTGATTTCCAAATTGGTATTGATGACGCTTTGCTCAGGAAAAGCCTGATAACTGCGCGAATATATGTCATAGTAAGAAAAAGCAGGCGCGAATATTTGTTTAGAAAAATCGGGCTGAATTTGCGCTTCTAACTGCACCATAAGCGGCAGCGTCCCCAAGCGTTTTTCGATGCCGCCGCCTACCGAAATGCCGTAATTGAAGCGGTTTAAGCCCTCTATGCTTAGGTCACCGTACTGCGACGGGAACGGCAACTGGTAAGAAACGGTATATTCGCCGCGAATACCAAGCATATAATAGCCGCCAAAATCGTTGTTTAATTGGTATAGTTGCTTCAAGGCTGGCTCGAAACTGACGGCTTGAAATTTCTGTTTGAACACCGCTTCGGGGTAGTTAATTTGTACGCCGCGTTGGTCGTAATACGAGCCTGCGCGCTGCACAATCGCGCTGCCGCGCGTATGATACCCTGCGGCAAGTATGATTTGGCTACGCCCGCCCGCACTGATTTCGGTAAAAATACTGCCGTTCGCCAACGGCTCTAATAACGGGCTGCGTGTACCGCCGTTCCACTTCTGAAAAGCAGCCACAAAACCGCCTTTCGCGCCATAAGACGTGTAGTCCTGAGCTGTTATATGAGCAGGTTTTGCAGCGATGCAAAAAAATGATATTGCAACAAAACAAGTAAAATTTTTTTTCATTTTTTGATAAGAATTGTTTGGTATATAGATTTGATTACCTTTGCAAAGGTAAATATTTTTTTGACTCACAACTCAAAAATGCAATATTACATTCAAAAATCCAATATTTAAGTATCGTACCAAAATGTCTGTACATAAAGAAGTAAAAAAAGTGACGACGCACACGCTGCAAAGCATGAAGGAGCGCGCCGAAAAAATAGCGATGCTCACCGCCTACGATTTCACGATGGCGAAAGTGCTAGACGCAGCAGGCATCGATGTGTTGTTAGTAGGCGACTCCGCCTCAAACGTGATGGCGGGGCATGACACGACGCTGCCTATCACGTTAGACCAAATGATTTATCACGCGCAATCGGTGGTGCGGGCAGTGAGCCGCGCCTTAGTGGTCGTGGATTTGCCGTTCGGGACGTATCAAGGCAACTCGCGCGTCGCGCTCGAAAGCACTATCCGCATCATGAAAGAATCGGGCGGACACGCCGTGAAAATGGAGGGCGGCGCGGAGATACGCGAGTCGG
>JAYWGJ010000114.1:0-8158 GCA_043778315.1 Saprospiraceae bacterium
ATCATACACTAAGGAGTGCGCGTCGAAAGTAGCGGCTGTTTTTTCGGGCGTAGCCGCGTCAAACGACTTGCCCATGCCTGTTTCGTGAAAGGTTTGATAGACCGTATCGTGACACGAGCGGCAGGTTTGTAAACCGACATAGTGTACGCTGTCGTTTTTTACGGACTCAAATTCCATTGCTGCGCCATCTTTGAGCTTCGGCGTTTCTGCGCCGCCGCTCGCGTCTCTGCTACAATAGGCAAAGGCGATGGTTGCGATAAGCAATAAAAAATAAAAAATTTTGCGTTTTTTCGTAGCCAATATTTATGTTTTATTTTATAAAAATAGTTTATAATATCAGATTTCAATTTAATATTTTGGTGGAACTGACGGGTCGGTTGGCGGCGGCGGCGCAACGGGCGCGTTCGGTACTATTTCTGTTGCTTTTTCTGTTGCTTTCGGCGTTTCTGTCGGTACAGGTTCACTTGGCGGCGGCGGCGCAACGGGTGCGTTCGGTGCTATTTCGGGCGCGGCTTCTGTTACTTTTGGCGTTTCCATAGGCGCAGGCGCGGGCGGCGCAACGGGTGCGTTCGGCACTGTTTCGGACGCGGCTTCTATTGCTTTCGGCGTTTCTATTGGTGTAGGAGCAGGCGAAGCCGCAGCTTCTGTTTTTGGCTCTACCGCTTTTGGTTCTTCTGCCTTTGGCGTTTGTATTATCTCCTCTACCTTCGGGTCTGCCGCTTTTGGTTCTTCCATTTTCGGCGTTTCTTTCGGCTCTTCTGCCTTTGGCTCTACCGCTTTCGGTTCTTCTTTTTTAGGCGTATTAGTCGGTGGCACGCTCATCCAATCACCGATTTTCGGCTGCGGTTTTGGTGTGGGCGCAGGCTCTACGGGTGTAGGCGGCGGCGGCGGTGTATTTGTATTTGGCGGTGTATCCGCTTCGCGATTTTCATTAATCGGCGAGGTTGGCGGCGGCTCGAGTATGTCTTTATTATCTATAATAGGCGCAGTTTCGGGCGCAGTTTCGGGCGCAGTTTCGGGCGCGACGGTGCGGGTCGGTTCGGGCGTAGCAGCGGTAGTATCGCTCGGCGTGCTGATAGTCGGCGCACCTGGCGTTGGTTCAGGCAAGAGCGTTCCACCTTGCATACGACGGACAAAATAATTCATTTTATCCGCTTCCGCCAACTGAATTTCAACCTCCACTTTCTCTTTACCTTTGCCCGTTTTGACTTTCACGGTGCGGTCTTTTTTCTTCATATTTTTAAGCTCCGCATTGAAACCCGCATTGCTCGATATACCGCTTATCACGCCGTCTTCATAATTAAAATAATAAAAAACGTTCGCCATCGGCTCTAAATAAATGTGCATGACTTCAAATTTTTTGCCGTTTTTATTCACATAACGTACTTCTACCCAACCTTTTATCTTTTTATTCAATACCCGTTTGCCTATTAGGGCAATGCCTGGTTGATTGCATACAAACGATTGAAATTCAGGATTAAACTTCATAGGCAGTTTGCCAAAAAAGAGCGCGTAATCGAGGTCGCGTGGAATATCGAGCAAGCCTACGGCTGCACTTTCCATCGCTTTCGCAGCACTTTTTTCGGGTAAAATCTGCGGTAGTGTTTTGGCTAAAAAATCGGGTTTGTAGTCTATATCTTTTAGCTCTATTTGCGCGGCGATGTCGTCGGCGGCGATGCTCAAGGCTTTATCCACAAACGGAAATTTGAAGCCGCCAATCAGATTAAAAACAAGCGCGCCCGTATCGGCAACCACCATACTACCTTTTACTTCGCCCGCAAGGTCGCAGGTGACGGGATTGAGCATTTCGCCGATGCGAAATTTGCCCTGCGCTGTATATTCGCCTTTTTTGTCATCATAAGTCATCAAATTACCTTTGACCGCGCCGTCAGAGACACGTAGCGAGTCGCCAAAAAGGAACGTTTTCTTCTTTTCATCATACCGCATAGCACCCGAGCAAGAGTAGTAAGAACGGTCGGCGCGCTCGCGCGGTAAGCGCATCAGCAACGGGTACAATTCATTAATATCTGCTGAGTCGGTGTGTCGCGTACCGACCCGTATTTCAGTAAAAACCTTGGCATTATCAGGGTCGTGCGGTTCTTTATAACTAATAACCACACTTTTACGGTCAATCGGCGACGCGATACTGAACCATGTCGGCTCTATTTTATCGATATTCATCTTAGCGAACCCGTTGAAAGTCAGGTTTTTATTGTCGGCGTTCAGCTTAATCGTACCTTTATAAGCAATGGTGTTATCCACCAAAAATTTGTCTTCCTCTTTCACTTCGCCAGACGCACGGGTAATCCATTTTTTGCCTTCGTGCGCCGTTATAATGTTGCTAAATAAAATTTCCTGATTTTTCGCACCTACGTTATATTCGTAATATCCGTTGGCGGTATAGTGTTTTTTGCCGTCGACATCGACGTGCGCACGGTTGATGACGTGGTAACGATTCAGCGTGTCCGCAATGATGCGGGCGTTTTCGAGCGGCTCCATAACGGCATCTTTTAGTATCGTTATTTTGCCTTCGTTAGGATAAATTTGCGCATCAGCAACCTTGATAAATTCTACACCCTGCACCGTCAGATTAGAGCTTGTAAGGTCATAAACGCCCGAAGTTCCTCTAAATCGGAGCGAGTCTTGTCCGCTCGCTACCGAAATAAACTCGCCCATCTGCCCGCGTCCAGAATTGAAAGTGATTTTTTTATCTTTCATATCCCAGTCAAATTTATCAAAAGTCGTAATGTATTTATTGTACGGCATTTCGGAAATTGGCTTAGGCGAGTTGGACTCGAACTTGGTGACTTGATTGTCAAAATCGGCATTGATGCGCACATTGCGCGAGTTGAACGCGAGTTGCGCGGTATCCAACGATTTTACGCCCACATTTGCGGTATCAGAATTGAGGTAATTGGGTCCAAATTTCATTTTTTTGGAGGTAATCAAACCGTCATTCCACTCAAATTTGCCCGAACCCTCGAGTCCTGTCGTGCGCAAATGCAGTGTTCCACGCAAGTAATATTCGCCATCAAAAAAGCGAAACGGGTCTTTGCGCGACTTAACCTCCATATCGTTTTCATAAGGTTTCCAATTGATAGCAACGCTGCTCGCTTCTACTTTCGGGAACTTCACCGCGCTCGTTCGGTCTTCTTTCAAATCAAATTTATCGGTAATCGCGCTCATATTTTTCGGGCGAAAAACGATGCTATCCGCCTTAAAGTTGGAGGTCAAAAAATCGAGGTTGCCCGCGCCTTGTAAACCTTTATTATTAAGCGTCAGCGTACCATTAAATTTACCTAAATTCTTGTATGTTCCGTAGCCACCTTCGGGCGCAACGTGACTGAAGCCCAACGACTTGTCGGCTTGAACGCGCAATATTTCGCGGAAGTTAGGAAAGATAGACGCAGACACCATTTCGCCATCAAAAGCGATACCCGCAGGGTTAAATGTATGTAAACTATCGAAGGTAAAAGGGTCTAATTGGAAGTAAAACGAGTCGCGTTTGTAGCAGCCGCCTTGCGTAAATTTGTGGTCGTAATAGGCGTGACTGTTCGCCTTACTCTCAAAAATAGGGTATGGACTTTGGTAGGAAGTAATCAGTTTTTCGCCGAGTGCAACGCCCGCCCGCTTCTTTTCGCGGAGGTCGCGTTTCCACTTCGTCCCCGATTTGTCGTCGGGCGACGAAAGCGTCAATTTACCATTCGTATCTTCTATATTCGTGCGGAGCGGCTCGATGAGCGGCGTGCCGTCGCGGTCAGTGTCGCCTGTGGGTACGCGCAGGTTGAAGACATCGACGGAGTCCATTTGTATATCAAATTTTTCATAATTAAAATGATATTTACGTCCTAGAAACAAGCCATAGCCACCGTAAATCGCACCGCCAAAATCTAAATCTCGGTTCTGTTTTAACGTCAATTTATTTTTTAATGGCTTGAAAACCACCATATTAGAGTCGCTGACCATGACGTTAGTTACGCCGTCTATCGCCATATTTTTAGTTTCCAAATTGAAGCGACCATTCGTACCGTTCACCGCCGACTTGAAGCGCAGCAAATCGTAGTCGATTTTTTGGACATACGCCTCGTTGTATTGAAATACCTTATCTTTTACCGTTATTATTTTTTTATCGGTATCATAAAATATAAAACCACCCTCCGCCAAAGGCAGCAATAAACTCAAAATCGAGTTGGCGGTAAATAAGCTACCGAGCGATTTTGCGTAGGTTTCGGCGGCTACTTCGCGGCTTTCGGGACTCGATAATTCTGCTAATTGCGCAATCGGGTTGCGGCTACCGCTCCCTTGGTATTTGAGCCAAACACCCTCCGAAAAGAAGTTGGAGGACTCAAAATTCGCCTCCGTTTCTGTACCGCTACCAAACGAGATAGTTTTTTTACCTACGTTCACATTTGTGCTATCGATACCAAATTGAATGTCATCAACATCAATATCCATATTGTGAAAAGAAGTAAAAAATGTGGCTTTCGAGGCACTTTTATCCGTGCGGGCTACCGCGAAATCGCGTTTTGGAATCGCGTAACGCAACTGAATATTAGGGTGAAAAATAGAATCTTTATCATAATACAAACGGAACGATGCCGCATCTGCCAAAATCCGCTCGCCCCGAACGATAGTAAACGACTCTGATTCTGCCGCTACCACCAATTTATTTTGGCGGTTGTAGATTTTGATACGCGCCTTATTATCAGGCGTACCCGGTCCGACAATATCAGACCCTAATTGCTTAAATCCGCCTACATATTTTACACCTTCGCCCAAGTTATCGATGCTCAAAACGCGCTGGAAACTCTCGAAACGCGGAAAATCAGTGTTGTTTTCTTTCGCATTTATCTCTACATTATCCTCGAATTTACCCAAAATCGGCTTTGGAAAATAAACCGCATTATTAAACAAAACGGTATCTACCTTATAACTCGATATTTTGGTATTTAATTTATAGTTTTTGAACGTGCAAAACACGTCTTTCCCTAAGCCCGCACGCGCCCAATCGACCGTGCCTTGCTTGCCCTCCCACGAGTTGCGCGCGGGGAAAAACGTACCAAAGGTATTGCGGATAATGATAGAATCCTTGTTTTTGCGGACGGCACGCAGGTCGAACGGCGCACGGAAAACCACTGCGGGCGTATTGCCAATAAACTGAAATTCGTAATTTGACTGCTCAAAACGCCAGTTCGGTCCAGGTCTGCCGTCCCAGTGCAGTGCTTTATACTCGAATAGATCGGCACAAAAGTTCATATAATTACTAAAATCGGTCGGTTTTGCTTTGCCCGATAGGTCAAGACTTTGCTGACTGACGGTAATCCATGCGTCAAATTTATCGTGTGCGTCAGAGTTTGCGATAGCGTTCACGGCGCGCATCGCGGCATCGAAATGCGGAAAAGCGCGCATACTGAGTTTGAGCATTTTATCGCTCAAAACCCGCAATTTGGCGACTTCCTCGGCGGTAAGCACACCCTGTTTGATGGTCTTATCTAATGCCTTAGCGGTTTCGTCGCAGTCGGGGCGTTTCATGTCGCGCAAAAAAGAAGTCATCTGCTTGCCGAACTCGGCAGGCGTAGCCGAAAAACTCGTCGGTTGTGCGGCAAGTTTAGCCGCAAAAAATAAGGCAATAAAGAGCAGTAGCTTTTTCATATTTTTTGTATAAATAGTGTTTTTTAGAGTTAGGTCGCCAAGGAAATAGTAATTTGCTTTACGCAACACAAAAATACAAAAAATAGTTTTAAATAGCTGAAATAAATAAAAGGTGTTTTCTGGAGAAAATATAAAGGAAGTATTTAATGCAAAACGCCCAAAAATGCGAGGTGCATTTTTGGGCGTTTTATGTTATTTTTTACACAAATAATTCGGGTAAAAATTCCTTGAAAGAGATATTTAGTTTGGTGCAATACCTCAAAATATCTTCTAAGGTTGCTTTTTCTTTGCGCGTTTCTATGATAGCAATAGTATCTTGCGAAAGTCCTGTAATCGCTGATTTTTCGGAAAGACTTGCTTTTGGAATTTGTGTTTTTTCTACCTGTAAATTGCGTAATTCGTTGAGCGGCATTTCTTGCAAACGGAGCGATACCGATTCCATATTTACATCTATTTCGTCGGTGATTGCCCTGTTATATATTGTATTGTTTGCACCATTATTATCAACAAGCAAAACACCTTCCTGTGCAACGGCTTTCCATTGCGTTAGCGGCATCGCTTGAATGGCATGGCTTGCCAAATCTAAAATTTCGTCAGTTTTCATCGCTTTCGCTATATGCTGTTATTGGAATAATGTTTTGATTTTTATCTAAATAGAAAACAACTGTTAATCTTTCTGCTTTTGTTCGCAATAAATCGTTTGGCAAAACTGATATAAAAGCGTTTATTATAAAATGACTTTCAAACGGTGCTGGTGCTTTAAATAATTTGAAATTATCGCTTCTGAAAACAGCATTGATTGCCAAAAACGATACGTTCCTATTTTTAAATTTGATGCTTTCTGCAATATGATTTAGATGTTTCGGCAACCAACGAAAATTTGGTTGTTTTAGTATTTCGCGTATTTTTTGCAATTCATTCATTTTGTTTAAAATTTTTTGCAAAGATACGACATTTTTTGTATTGAAATGCAAATTGAGCGTTTTTTACTGATACTTCACAGTTCGTTTTTCTCCCAAAAATCTTTTGCCTCTGTATGACCGTTCTTATAGGCTTGTTCTATCCAATAGGCGGCTTGTTTTTTGTCTGTACCTATGCCTTCTCCATTAAAATAACAAATACCTAAATTTTTTTGAGCATTTGCATCGCCTTGAATTGCAGCTTTTTCAAACCAGTAAAAAGCCTTTCCATAATTTTTTTCTACACCTTCTCCTGTAGCATAACAAACACCTAAATTGTTTTTAGCACCTGCATGTCCTTGATTTATTGCTTTTTCATACCAATAAAATGCTTTTGTAGCATCTCTTTGCACACCAACACTGTTGTCATAATAAAGCCCTAAATTATATTGCGCATTCACACTTTCCTGATTTGCCGCCTTTTCATACCAATAAACCGCTTTTATACTATCTTTTTCTACGTTACTCCCTTTTTCGTAACAAACCCCTAAATTATACTGTGCTGCTGCATACCCCTTGATAGCCGCTTTTTGATACCAAAAAAGGGCTTTTTTACCGTCTTTTTGTACACCGTCGCCAAAATCGTAAAAAACGCCTATATTATATTGCGCAGATGCATACCCTTGCTTCGCTGCCTTTTCAAACCAAAACACTGCCGTCCGCGCTTCTTTCTGCGTACCTATGCCGTCCTTATAACAAAATCCCAAATTATATTGCGCTCTTGCATTGTGTTGCTGTGCCGCTTTTCTCCACAAATAAAAGGCTTTTTCGGTATCTTTTTTTACACCTTCACCATTTTCATAGCAATTTGCCAAATCACATTCTGCCTCTGTACTACCTTGTTTCGCTGCTTGCTCATACCAAAAAACTGCCCGTATAGGATTTTTTTGAATACCCTCACCTTCCTCATAGCAAACCCCTAAATTATATTGAGCATCCACATAGCCCATATCTGCTGCTTTTTGAAGTGGTACAATTGCTTCTGCATATTTTTCTGCCTTATTCAAGGTTTCATATTGCACATGATACTCTTCCGCCGTTTGAGCAAAAGCATACGAGCCGTAAAAAAGGAACGCGACGAGCAAGAGAATTATTTTTTTCATGGCGAAAATGAAAATATTGAAGTTGAAAATATTATTTATCTTTTATTTTATACAGAGTTTCTTTGTTGTTCCAATTTTTTTTGATTCATTTTATCTATATTTTATCCCTATTTTATTTATATATTCCTTTTTGGGATTAGTAATATTTCGGTTTAAATGGATTCCTTTTTGGTTTATAAGGAAAGAAGAAAAAATAAGTAGTACCAAAATATTGTGAAGAATTTTGTGTCAAAACAAGGCAGATTTGACGCTCAATGCAGCGCATTGTGAGGATAATCTAACGCAGTTTTGGCTCAAAAGGCAAGCAATATTGGTACTGATTATTTTAGACGCTTTCCTAAGGAAAGAATAAAATTATTTACACCACTTATCCATTCTCGTCGCTCGCACTTCCGCCCGTAGCGGCAATTTTTTTCTGAAAACCGATGGTTTTTTTGTTGCTCA
>JAYWGJ010000115.1:0-2936 GCA_043778315.1 Saprospiraceae bacterium
GTTTCGCGACACATATACATAGTGATAAACCCGGGCGTAAAAAACGAGCCGTCGCGGTAGCCGTTCAGCTTCTCGAATATCAAGCCAAGTACGGCGGCATTGATGAGGCGGCGGTCGTCGTACTGTATCATGCCCGCGCTCGATGCCGCAAAATTATAAGCATCTAAAAACTGCAATAAATATTGCAGCCCAAGCTGCGCGCCGCCGATGCGCTGTCCTTTGGCGTTTTTCAAAACCGTTGCGGCGTATAACGGCAGGTTTAAATGGTCTTTTAAGTTAGAAATGCGTATGGTCTGTCCCTCGAGCTTCGTCATCTCAAATAGCGAACTATTCAAGTACGGAATATAATCAAAACGATTGGCGGCGTTGCCTTGCCGCTCTGCAACGGGTATCGCTAAAACATTGAAAAACAGTTCGTTGAGTTGGTCGTAATCAAAGCGCACGCCCTCCTCGTACCTCATAAAAGCATAAGAGAAGGCTGTTTTATCATTCTTATTAAAAATAATTAACTGTCCTTCGAGGAGTTTCATAAACAAAATACGGTTGAGCCAAGTGATGCACAGCTCTAAGGCGATACTCTCTATTTGCTCCTCGTCGGTGTCGCCAAACTCGCTCAAATCAGGTATATTTTTGTATAAACCTTCGGTTTGAAGCGTACTAAGGCAGTTTTCTAGTAGGCTGCCGTCATCGCGTGTACCCTTTTTTTTGCGTTTGATGAGCTTTTTGCCGCCGTCTTTCACCTCTTCTAAGCCGAGTATGTGCAGCAGCTCGTTATAAAACTCGCGGTCGAGCGTGTTGCTATCGTTGGCAAAAGGTTGCTTCAATAAGTGTTGTGGTGACAATATTTTGAATGCCGACACCCAATCACTCGTCGTCAAATCCGCCGCGTTTAGGTCGGTTCGCGACAGCGTTGCTAAGTTCAGATAAACGACCTCGATAGTGTCCTCGATGGTATCGATAAACGGTTTGGCTATCTCTTTATAAAAATAATCCGTCCCTGTTTGCCCTTGCAAACCGTCGCGTTGGTCGGTGTAAGACCTAAGAAATTTTTTATCTAAGAAAAATAAGCGTTCAAAATCCGTCGCTTTAAAAATGTACCAATCTACGCCGTTCGTAATCACCAAGTGCTTTAAATACGGGTTTTGGCGGTCGTGCCGCTCGTGCATATAATAGCGGACAAGTTCGTGCAGGGCTTTGGCGTTAAACTTGCCTTTTGTGACCATTTCGGTCGATTGTAGGCGTTTAAACTCGATAATCACACCGATAGGGTCGGTATTGTGACTGCCGTGTCGGATAACCATATCCTTGCGGTCTTGTATATTGATATGATAATTAGCACCAAAAACACCTTTGGCGAGTAGGTCGCGCACCGAATTTTTGATGTATTCTTCTTCTTTACCTGCGTCAATATCCGCAATATGCCGCTTCACCTCGTCGGCAAAGCGGAGCAAATCAGGGTTGCCGATTGATTTGGTTTGATAAATGGAGTTTAACCCATCTTTGGGTTTGAGGATATGGATAAGCATGAAGCCAATGGTTTTATTCTTTTATTGTATCGCACAAATATAGGCATTCTTATTGCGATATTCAAAAAAACTATCCCTTTTTGTACGCAAAAAATACCTTACCTTTGCTCCGCTAATATATTCACCTTTTACCATTTATAACAATCAATTTGAGTACTACGATATACGCGCTGCCCGAAGCCTTCGAGCGGCGTATGCAGCAACAACTTTTAGACGATTTTGTGCCTTTCAGCGCGGCAATAGACACCGTCGCACCCGTCAGCGTTCGGCTCAATAGCCGTAAACCGACCGACGTTTTTAGCGATAGTAGGGTGGTAGCTTGGTGCGCCGACGGGCGGTATTTGGCGGCGCGCCCGAGCTTTGCGCTCGACCCGCTCTGGCACGGCGGCGCGTACTATGTGCAGGAAGCGTCCTCGATGCTTATCGCGCAAGCGGTGCAGCAATGGGTTTTGAATACGAGTGATGCGGGCGAACCGCTCCGCGTCTTAGACCTTTGCGCGTCGCCTGGCGGCAAGACGACGCTGATCGCTAATTTATTACCCAAAGGGAGTCTGCTTGTTGCTAATGAAGTGGTCGCGAGCCGCGTATCGGTGCTGCGCGAAAACCTGAGCCGTTGGGGAATTACTGATGTGATAGTCACCAATCACGACCCGTCCGACTTCCAAAACCTCGTCGGTTTTTTTGATGTCGTGCTGATTGACGCGCCTTGCTCGGGTGAGGGTTTGTTTCGTAAAACCGCCGCGAGTCGCGCCGAATGGTCGGAGGGCAATTGTACGCTTTGCGTGAGCAGACAGAAAAAAATACTGCACGACGCGGTGCGCTTAGTGCGCGACGGCGGAACGCTTATCTATTCTACTTGCACCTACAACCCTGCCGAAAACGACGGCAATATGCTTTGGCTCAACGACAATTACGAAGTAGAACCGCTTGCTTTGGCAACAAAAGTGGCGTGGAAAGTACAGGAAACTGCTTTTGGCTACGAGTGTCTGCCGCACCGCACCGAAGGCGAAGGGTTTTATATGGCAGGTTTTCGAGTGAAAAACAAGGCGGAAGCGGCATACAAAAAGCCCAAAAAAGCAATACTCCCGTTTTTGGATAAGCCCAACATAGCAATAGCCGCCCATTTTGTACAAACGGACGGCTACGACTTTTATCAGCGTGGAAACGGAGAAATTGTGCTGCTGCGCGATAGCCTTTTCGAGGACTATACGCAAGTAGGCTACGCGCTCGCCAAACGCGGTTTGGGTATTCAAATCGGCGAAGTGAAGGGCAAAACCTTTATTCCGTCGCACCAATTAGCGATGAATAATGCGCTCGCAAGCGGCTTGCCTGCCGTGAATTTAGACCTCGATACTGCGCTTCGTTACCTACAAAAAATTGATTTTGACTATCCTGCGCAAGCGCAAAAAG
>JAYWGJ010000116.1:0-8125 GCA_043778315.1 Saprospiraceae bacterium
TATCGGGAACGCCGAAAAATAGTTAAAACGTAGCATTTGCGTAGGTTTAAGCTATTTTTCAAGTGTAGATAAATAATCACAACTAATTTTATTCAGCTACTTATATTGACAATATCGACAATAAATAATCTCCATAGCCGCTTTTGCGCAACGGTTCGGCGAGCTTAGTTAAGTCATCTTTGGTAATATAATTCATTTTGTAGGCTACTTCTTCGATGCAACCTACTTTTAAGCCCTGTCGTTCCTCGAGTATTTGAATAAAAGTAGCGGCTTGCATCAACGACTGAAAAGTGCCTGTATCCAACCACGCCGTACCACGGCTCAGTACTTTTACTTGCAACGTGCCGCGTTCCAAATAGTGCTTATTCACGTCCGTTATCTCGTATTCTCCGCGTGCGCTCGGCAACAAATTTTTGGCTACTTCCACCACCGAATTGTCATAAAAATACAGACCTGGCACGGCGTAGCGCGACTTCGGTTTTGTGGGTTTTTCCTCAATAGATAACGCGGTATAGTTCTCGTCAAAATCCACCACGCCGTACCGTTCGGGGTCAGCTACGGGATACGCAAAAACGATACCGCCCTGAGGCGAATGGCATTCTTGTAGCAGTTTGTGCAAACCAGCCGCATGAAAAATATTATCGCCCAAAATTAAAGCGACATCGTCGCTACCAATAAAATCCGCCCCGAGTACGAAGGCTTGCGCTAAGCCGTTCGGCACTTCCTGCACCACATACTCGAACCGACAACCTAAGCGGCTACCGTCACCTAATAGTTTTTCGAAATTAGGCAAATCGTGCGGCGTACTGATAATCAATATTTCGCGAATACCCGCCATCATTAGCACCGACAACGGGTAATAAATCATTGGTTTATCGTATATCGGCATCAATTGTTTGCTGATGCCGAGCGTAATAGGGTGTAGGCGCGTACCCGAGCCGCCCGCCAAAATAATGCCTTTCATATTATATATATTACAAATTATATATTACAAATTACGATTTTGTTCAAACTGCCACGCCGAACGCATAATATCCTCGATAGAGTATTTTGGCTGCCAGCCTAATTTTTCTTTTGCTTTAGTATAATCGGAATAGATAGCGACTACGTCGCCTGCTCTTCGCTGGCCTAGGCTGTAATTCAACGGCTGTTTTGTTGTATTTTTGAAGGCGTTTAGTGCTTCCAAAACTGTCACACCTTGCCCTATTCCCACATTAAATACTTCACAATTTGTTTCATTTTTTTTCGCCGTAAGGTAATCCATACATTTGGTATGCGCATCTGCCAAATCCATGATATGGATAAAATCGCGCACACAAGAGCCGTCGCGGGTCGGGTAATCTGTACCAAAAACGGTGAGTTGTAGTATATTTCCTTTGGCAGTTTCCATAATCATAGGCGTAAGGTATATGGGTTTGCCCCACGACACTTCGCCTATCAAACCCGACTCGTGCGCGCCCGCAGGGTTGAAATACCGCAACAACACAAATTGCTGCTTGGTGTGTTTGCGACTAAAATGTTCTATAATACCTTCGCCCATTTGCTTCGTGTGTCCGTAGGGTGATTCTGCTTTTTGCAACGGCGTAGCCTCCGTTACGGGCAACTCGGTCGTATTGCCGTACACCGAACAAGACGACGAAAATATAAAATACGGCACGTCAAACTCGACCAAACAGTCTAGCACGTTAAGCAAACTATCCATATTATTGCGATAATAAAGCATCGGTTCATGCACCGATTCGCCTACGCTTTTCAGCGCAGCGAAGTGTATCACACCTACTATATCGGGGTTTTCTATAAAAATCTGTCTTGTTTTTTGTTTGTCACAAATATCGACAACATAATTTTTTATGGCTTCGCCTGTAATTTTATGCACGCCATCGAGTTGCGTTGCCGCCGACCGCAAATGACTATCTGCCGAAACCACCTCGTAGCCATTATGGATTAAATCCACAATAGTATGGCTACCAATATAGCCGCTTCCGCCCGTTACTAATATTTTATTTTTCAAAATAAAAACAATATTATAAAAGCAATTAATTGAATTTTGGGTGATAGAACCAGGTATTATCGTTTAGCGTAAAGCCAATATTGAACCGTGTATAATTTTCGGTGAGCAGCAGCGAGTTGCCGCGTTGCCCAAAATCGAAGCCGATATTGATAAACGACGGAATACCACGCGGCAGGCGTAGCGGCAAGCCGAAGCCGACAGTCGCGCCCGTTTCGCTAAACGTCCGTCCGCTTACTACACGCGGGTCTTGCGCGCTATACACACCTGCGCGATACGCAATATGCTTCCAATAATTGCCAAAAGCCTTGTAGTCGGGTATCCATTGTCCACCTACGCGGAAGGCGGTGACGTTGCGTAAACTATCGTTTTTTACGGGGTTCACGAACTGCGACCAAGCGGTAGAGGTGTATTGCGCGCCGACTAACCAGTTGTTATCGGCAGCTATTTGTACACCCAAATTCACATCGGTAGGTAGGGCTACTGCATTATACAAGCCATAGTTTTCGATGACTGCTGCGCCGCCTAAGGCAGGCTGTGTACGCCCGCGTACATTATCATTAAAGCTATTAATGCGCATAGAAGGACTAACGGTAGCACCAATTGTTACTCGGAGTTTATCTCGGCGGCGATAATCATCGTCGTTTTCGCCCGCGATGCGCTTTGTAGCGACATATTCATATTGCGCGCCTAAGCGAGTACTAAATCCACTATATACTACGTCGTCCTCGAAGCGGGTCGAGTAGCCATACTTGTACCGAGGGTCTAAAATATCTACTTGTCGGGTAAAACGTTCTCTACCAAAAAGGTAATTAATAGCCAAACCAGCCGAGAAATTTTTATATTTAAAGCCGTTGCTCCAGCCCAATTGATTGATGCCGCCGCCGCCGCTCGACTTATAAAACAAGGTGTCCGCTTGCGCGTTCGGTGCGGTCGACCGCACGTCGTAGCCCACGCTGCTATAAGGGTTGAGGCTCACCGCCATTCCCCATTTCCATTTACGTTTTTTCTTCTGTCCGATTTCGTTGAGCGGGTTGAACAACGGAAACGCTAACGAAACGTTGTTGATACTCCCCGAGTAGGCGTAGCCAAACTGACTGCCTGCCTTAAAATCGGCGTATTTGCCCGATAGCGAAAGCTCATAGGCGGTCATAGATAAGTGACCGAGCGAGGCAGGGTTGGTGACGTTAAAACTAAACGGATTATTATAAGTTACGCCTACACCGCCACCCATCGACTGTACGGCGGTATTGTTTTGTTGCTCCATATCACCGATGCCGAAGCGCGAATACGGCGAATTGCCATTAACGACTTGCGCCGTGAGCGCGGAAAGTGTGTTGCAAAATAGTAGGGCAATTACTGCGCCTTTCAAAAAATAATTCATTGGTTGTTACTAATAAGTAAATATTATGAGTGCGCTTAGGCACAATGATTTTCATTGTATTGTAATATGCTATTTAAGCCTTTCAATACTAAATTTTTATCGGTATAAATCGGTTCGGGCAAGTAGGTTTTGAGGTCGGCAGCGTCGCCGCCCGTCAGTATCAACTGCACATCGCCGTACTCGTTATTATACAAATCCAAAAATCCCTTTGCCTCCAACGCGACCGCCGTGAGTACGCCCGTAGCGATAGCGGTATTAGTATTATAACCGCAAAAACCGTCCAAACGCTGCCTCGATACCAAGGGCAGCTTCGCCGTGAACTCGTGCAGCGCGCGAAAACGCATCGTAATACCCAAAGAAATACTGCCGCCAATATACGTTTGGTCGGCGCGCAAAAAATCATATTTGATGCAAGTTCCCGCATCTATCACTAAGCAATTTTTGTCCGAAAACAACGAAAAAGCACCACAAACAGCCGCTAATCGGTCTTTCCCGAGCGTTTCGGGCGTGGCGTAGGCGTTTTTTATCGGTATAGGCGTGTTGTGCGAAAGCAATAAAAAATCCGTTTTCGAGCTTAAAAACGCCACTAAATCAGGCGCATGCGCCACCACCGAACAGAGCATACTGCGCTGTATTAAATATTTGTTAAAAATGGTTTGCAGCCACGCCGTCGTCAGCGTTTTGCGCTGATACTGCGCCACTATTTCGCCGTCGGCGAACACCGCTATTTTTGCTCGCGTGTTGCCGAGGTCTATCACTAAGTTCATGCGAAGGTTCGCCGTTCGTTAAAAAATCGCTCAAAGATAGGGAATTTTATGGAAGCTAAGTATATGTTTAAAATTTTATGTTAAGTTGAGGTATTAATAGCTGAAATAAAAAAGCGTTTCACCGACTCAATGGTGGAACGCTTTTTTTATAGGATTGTATAAGATTTGGTAAATATCAATAATACCTCAATTTATTGTGTTTATAGTGGATTCAAATGTAGGCATAATTTGGTTTATTGTGTCCATTTTAAAATAAAATAAAAAAATATCGACAAATATTTGGAAATGTCAAATAAGTATTGCATTTTTGTAATGTAGCAGCGAAAGACACATCATTCTGATTACTATATTACTCCATTTTTATCTAAACAACTCTCCTTATGCCACAGTTACCACACCTTTTGCGTACCTTGCGCCAGCAAGTATTTTTCGCAGCTCGCAGCTCGCAGCTCGCAGCTCGCACTACTCCCGGTTGTTTTTAGCGGTTTAGCGAATACCGCGACAGCGCAATCCTCACCTTGCGACCCTTACGGGTTTGATTACACCACTATCGTATGCAAATACGACGACAATGGCGGACGTACTTTTCGCGGCTTTGCCTGCGCCACACTTCCGCCTCAAAATCCATCAGTAAATCGACAGGCAAAAACACCACCTATCGAGAACGCGCCTGCTACCTCGCCCAACTGGGACGCAGGGCGTGTAGTGCTGTCGCCGAACCCAACGGAAAATCAATTTATGGTACAGCTTACCGACGCACCGCCTACGGGCGCGGTTTTCTATTTGATTGATGGCAATGGTCGCCTGCTCCTCGAGGTTGCCGCCACCGACACCACCACCCCACAATTTTCATTAGACCGCTACCCGTCGGAGACTTACACCCTTGTATTGATACAACAAGGTAAGTTACTCTGGCAGGGTAGAGTGACCAAAATTTAAACCAAACTTTTCAGCGATTTAAAACTCGTTTGCCGTGCATGAATTTACTTCATGCATGGGTGTATAGTCATTTTCTAACGTTTAAAAATCATATTAAAAATGAAAAAAAAAATTTTTTGTACAACGGGTATTACTGCACTAATTTCCTTTTTGGCTTGCGCCAACATGTATGCACAAGGCGGCGGTTTTTTACTTGGGCGCACAGGCGTAGAGGTGAGCGAACGCCCCCACATCAACAACAGAGGCGATTTCGCAACCGAAACTCGCATAGGCGGCAAATTGGATAATATTGTATTGGGCGTAAGCTATCTGATTACAGACGCAAAAAGTTTTTACGCGGGTAGCGGCTTGGGTGCAGATTTGGGTTACGATGCGCGCTTCAAACGCGGCTGGGGCATCAATACCAATTTGCACTACGCCGCTACTGCCAATAAAGGCATTGGGTATCAAAACCAGTTTAATGATTTGGGGCTGACGCTCGCTGTTTACAAACAAATAGAAGGACGCAAACGCTTGTTTTTCTGCAAACCGTTTGTGATGGCAGGCGCTGCCTACAATCAAAATAAAACCACCCTTGACAATATCTATTACAACCCTACCACTATGGTATATACGCGCTACTTGAGTGTGCGTAACGAAAGCGGCGTAAGACCCGACGGCGCACTCGGTATCGCGTTCGGTTGGCGGCTCGGGCAATGGGTAGTAGGGCTTACACCTGTATATTACACAATAGGTATCTTGTCAGGCGCGCCGAGCCTTACACTCACGGCAGGCTACACCTTCCGCAATCAATCCGATTTTGACGGCAAGGAAAAGAAGGAATAAATAGCAGATAGCAGTGAACAACTAACAGATAACAGTGAACAATTAATAGTGAATAGTGAAATCGCGTAGTGCGACACTGTTGTAGAAATCAAGTAGTAAAGCTGAAATAAATTAGACGTGATTATTTATCTACACTCAAAAAATAGTTCAACCCTACGTTTTACTTCGGTTTCAACTATTTTCTATCGTTCCCGATAATCACGATTAATTTAAAACATATACTTACACACAATAATTTTAACAACCATTTATTTACATTTAAACCATACAAATATGCACCTCATACCACAACACTTGCGCACCTTTGGTGCTTTATTAGGATTTTTTGCCTTGCCGTTTATAGCGATGGCACAAAGCAAAACAGCCGCTACGCCTACCACTTTACCAGCCAATGTACCTGCTGCTACGCAAGCGCAGATAGCAAAATTAATGGAAAGTTTCGGCAAAGGCAAACCCGCAGTAACGCCTGCGCCGTCAGATGCACCCGACAAGGTGAGTTCGCCGAAACAAGACCGTGCCAATACGATTCAGTTGCTAAAAGAATTTGGTAAAACAAAAAATAATACGGCTGCCAAAGGCGCGTCCGCAGCAACGCAACCCGTAGTAGGTCCGCCTGCACCCGCCGCACTCACGCCGTACATTCCTCAATATACAGATGCTACCCTTGCCGCGCATACTATTAATACCGCTCTGCCCGTAGGCACTATTGCAGGCGGTGCAGATGTGTCGGGCGGTGGCGCGGCTACTTATAGTATTCCTATCATTGTGCCGCCCGGCACTAACGGCGTTGCGCCGACCCTTTCTATCAATTATAGCAGTCAGGGAGGCAACGGGCATCTCGGGCAAGGCTGGAGCTTAGGCGGTTTATCGGCGATTACTCGCGACGGACACAAGAAAATATTTGAGGGCGAGTTTACCGCCGTGCAGATCAATAATAATGATGCGTTTAGTATGGACGGCGAACACCTCAAAGTGATTACAGGTGGTAGCGGCGCGGACGGTACGGTGTATGATACCTATATGACCAGTTTTGGTACAATCATTTCGCATGGCAATATGGGCGGCGGTCCGATGTAGTTTGAGGTGATTACCAAAGATAATATGGTGCTACAATACGGTAATACGCCTGACTCGCGGGTATTGGCAAGTAACGATGCCACAATGATGTGGTTGCTGTCGCGTACCATTGATGCCAACGGCAATTATATTGATTTTGTGTATAATCGATACGATGACCCACGAATTGTTGCTATTAAATATACGGGTAACACCTTACTCGATACAGACCCTTACAATACTATCCTTTTTCATTACGACGACCGAACCGACAAAAACGCAATGTTTCAGGCAGGCACCGAAATTGATTTGACCCATTTATTGTCTGATATAGAAACCTATACGGAAGGCAGCCTAACCAAACGCTACAGCTTTAAGTACAGCTACGACCTCACTACCAGCCTACTGAGCGAGGTACACGAAACTGCTTTTGATGCGGCGGGCAATAGTGCCGAGTTTAACCCCACCATATTTGAGTACCCGAGCGGTACGGGCTGCTATAATGAATATACTACTCTGCCCAGCAGCCTATCTACTTCTAATTTACACGATGATATTATCTTAGATTTTAATGGTGATGGGTATGCGGATATAGCTGCTGTTGGCTATCGTTTCGATAGGGATATTTTTAATAGACCTATCCGTAAATTAATTGAAAACTATAATATCTTTTTGAAAAACCCCTCGGGTAACGGGTTTACTAATTATGTTTGGGATAGTCCATTTGGTAACTACGCTCCTGGCTATAATATAGCTCGTACAGGGCTGCCAGTGATACTCAATACTGCAATAGGTTTAGCTATGGGAGACCCAACTTCTTTGCTTGGCATAGCAGGCTTTGGCGTAGGTCACGCCATAATGGGTAAACCATACTCTAATGCAAGTATTGGTACGGATATAAATGGAGATGGTAAAGACGAGTTGCTGATGTTTGGCATGAACAATCAGGAAATCGGTCCACTTGAAATTTTTTGGGGTGGCTCTGGACCTGCTGGATTTCCTTTTGGAGGCTATCCGTTTACATCATTCACTTGGCATAAGTACCTGCATGTGCTATCCTAAAAAAGGTTGACGGAGCAGTCCCTTACCAACCATGGTTATAGAACAAAAAGAGTATGTCACAAATTCGGGTAATTCGGATAAAAA